>JAJXZV010000311.1 GCA_021779875.1 Pseudomonadota bacterium | reverse complement strand
CAGGAGCGCCCGAACGGGAGCCCGCGCGCATGCCCTCCCCCGAGCGCATGCCCCCCCGGATGCCGCAGCGCCCGTGAACGGCGGCCCGGTCGAGCACGACGAGCCGGCGCGACGGTTCACCCGGATCGTCGACGGGCAGCGTTGCGTCTTGGACTATTCGCTCGAGCACGACGTGATGACCATCGTGCACACCTATGTGCCCCCGCCGGTCGCGGGCCGCGGTATCGCCGCCGAGTTGACCGGCGCGGCGCTCGAGGTCGCCCGCGGCCGGCACTGGCGCGTGCGGGCGACCTGCTCGTACGCGGTCGCCTACCTGCGCAAGCACCAGCGCCGGTGATGCCGCCCTAGCCGGCGCCGGCCGGGGCGGCGCCGAGAGCGGCTTCGAGCGCCGCGAGCAGCGGCCCGAGCTTCGGCGGATCGGCCTCGAACGCAGGCTTCACCCCGTGCCCGCGCAGCGCCCGCGAGCACACCGGTCCGATCGAGCCGACCACCACGCCGTTCAAGTGCGCGATGAGCGCGGATTCGCGGCCCGCCGCGCGCGCGTGCGCCATCAGGTGCTCGACCTGCACGGCGCTGGTGAACAGCACGGCATCGACGCCCGCGGCGGCGAGCTCATCGAGCAGCCGCGTGAGCGGCCCCGTATCGGCAGGCGGCGCCCAGCGGTAAGTCGTGAGTTCCTCGACTTCGGCGCCGCGCGCCTCCAGGGCCTCGCGCAGCGGCCGGTTGGCCGCGCCGAAGCGCTGCACCAGCACCCGGCCGCCGTCGAGCGCGACGCCCCGCAGCGCCTCGAGGACGGTCTCGGTGGTGAATGGCGCCGCGGCGCGCAGGTCGATGCGCACGCCGCGTGCGCCGAGCGGCCCCGCGGGCTTCGGTCCCCGCACGGCCACCGTGGCCGACTCGAGCAAGGCGTCGAGTTCATCGGCGAGGCCGAGCGAGTCGGCGGCGTGGAACAGCGCCTCGGTGCCGACGCCGGTCTGGAAGATGGCCAGCGTGAAGGGGCGCTCGCGCCAGCCGCGCAGCAGGGCGCCGATCCGGGCCGGGTCGACGTCGGGCACCTCCTGGAGCGCCGGTGCGAGCAGCGGCACCGCGCCGCGCCGGGCGACCAGCTCGGCCAGTCGCTCGCCGGTGCGGGACTCGAGAATCGCCACGATCTTGCCGTTCATCATCGTAAGATTCATAGCATGTCCTTGCTCCGATCGCACCGGGTGCCCCGATGGGCGGCCTGTCTCCTGCTCTCCTGGCCGGCCGCGGCCTTCGCCTGGGGCGACGAAGGCCACCAGGTCATCGGCTTGATCGCCGAGCGGTACATCGCGCCCGCCACTCGCGCCACGATCGACGCCTTGCTCGAGACCGATGCGAGCGGCCTGACGGCCGGCCGCTCGATGGCCTGGGAGAGCACCTGGGCGGACCGGTACCGCGATTCCGACCCGCCCGGCGTGCACACGCGCCGCCGCGCGACCCAGGCGTGGCATTACGTCGACATCGAGATCGACGCCCCCGACCTCGATGCCGCCTGCGGCGGGCACCCGCCGCTGCCGCCCGGCATCCCGGCGTCGGCGGGTCCGCCCGAGGACTGCGTCGTCGACAAGATCCGGCAATTCTCGGGCGAGCTGGCCGACCCTGGCACCGCGGCGCCCGAACGGCTGCTGGCGCTGCAATTTCTCCTGCACCTCGTCGGCGACCTCCATCAACCCCTGCACGCGGCCGACCACTTCGACCACGGGGGCAACGGCGTGCGCGTCCGGGCGGAGCACGCCGAAGCGGGCAACTTGCACCACTACTGGGACGCGGTGTTCGTCCGGCGGCTCGGCCGCGCGCCCGAGGAGGTCGCGGCGCAGCTGATCGGGGAGATCTCGCCGCGCCGGCGGCTCGAGTGGAGCGCGGGATCCCCGGAGGATTGGGCGCGCGAGTCGTTCGAGATCGCGCGCACGCGCGCCTATGGGCCGCTCCCCGCGGCCGGCGCGCACGGCTCGCGCTGGCTGGACGACGCCTATGGCGCGGCGGCCCTCGAGACCGTGCGCCGGCAGCTCGAGAAGGCCGGCGTGCGCCTCGCCCACCTGCTCGATGCGGCGCTGGCCGATGTGGTACCGTCCGCGCCCTGACCCCTTGTCAACCTGAAGCGTATCAACCTGAAGCGTATCGCCACCATGAAGCCCATCGACCGCCTGAAGTTGCTGCTCGCCGCCGCCTCGATCGGACTCGCCGCCTCGGCGGCCGCCGAGAGCGTGGTCGTGACGGCCGATCGCATGATCGACGTCGTCTCCGGCCGCGTGCTCGAGCAGCCGCAGATCACCATCACCGACGGACGGATCGCGGCGGTCGGCGTGCGCGGCTCGGCGGCGCCCGCGGACGCGCGGCGCATCGACCTGCCGGGCATGACGCTGCTGCCGGGGCTGATCGACATGCACACGCACATCACGGCCGATCCCCGCTTCGGCGGCTATCGGGGACTCGAGTTCACGGACAACTTCTGGACCGTGGTCGGGGTCGCCAACGCGAAGAAGACGCTCGAGGCGGGCTTCACCACGATCCGCAACGTCGGCTCCGAGAACTACGACGACGTGGCCATCAAGCAGGCCATCGAGCAGGGCTACGTCCCCGGCCCGCGCATCGTGCCGGCCACCTATGCCATCGGCGCCACGGGCGGCCATTGCGACTCGACCGAGTTTCCACCGTCCGTCAGCGTCCCGAGCCCAGCGGTCGCGAACGGCCCCGAGGAGATCCGCGCGACGGTGCGCAAGCTGCGCAAGTACGGGGCCGAGGTGATCAAGTTCTGCGGCACCGGCGGCGTGCTCTCGAAGACCGACACGGCCGGCGGCCAGCAGTACGATCTGCGGGAGATGACGGCGCTGGTGGACGAGGCCCACATGCTCGGTCTGCGGGTCGCCGTGCATGCGCACGGGGCCGCGGGCATCAAGGACGCCATTCGCGCGGGCGTCGACACCATCGAGCACGCGAGCCTCGCCGACGAGGAGGCGTTCGCGCTGGCCAAGCAGCACGGCACCTGGTTCTCGATGGACGTCTACGACGATGACTACATCCTCGCCGAGGGCGAGAAGAACGGCGTGTTCAAGGAATCGCTGGACAAGGAGCGCGCCATCGGTCTGAGGCAGCGCCAGACCTTCCGGGCGGCGACCAGGTCCGGCGTCAAGATGATCTTCGGCACCGACGCCGGCGTCTACCCGAATGGCGACAACGCACGGCAGTTCGCCACGATGGTTGAGTGGGGCATGACGCCGCTCGAGGCGATCCGGGCCGCCACCGTCAACGCCGCCGAGGCGCTCGGCCGTTCGGGGGACGTGGGCGCGATCGCGGTGGGCCGCTACGGCGATCTCATCGGCGTCGCCGGCGACCCGCTCGCCGACGTCCGACGGCTCCAGTCCGTGGACTTCGTGATGAAGGGCGGCGCCGTCTACAAGGCGCCGCGCGGCTGAAGCCGCCTCAGTTTCCCCCGATCAGGCCCGCGGTCACGTTGATCGCGAAGCCTAGGATCGAGGCGTTGAAGAAGAAGGACACGATGGTGTGGGCGATCACGACCTTGCGCATCGGGCGGCCGATCGTCGAGACGTCCGAGGTCTGGCACGCCGCGGCGATGGTGAACGAAAAGTAGGCGAAGTCCAGGAACACGGGAGATGCCGTGCCGGGAAAGACCAGGGGGCGTTCGGTCTCCCCGACGCTGTAGAACATGTCGGTGTAGTGGGTGGTGAACAGGGTCGGCACCAGCACCCACGAGTCGGCCAGCGTCAGCCCGGCGAGCGCGAGGTGGGCGATGCGCCGCCAGCCCTCCGCCTGCCGCACCGTCGCGAGCGGCTCGACGATGGCGATCACGCTGAGCAGCGCCGCGAAGGTCACGAAGAACAGGATGAACGGCGCCGAATTGTCCTCCTCGACGTAGCGGCACCGGATCTGCTGCGCCGTCATGGCGGACATCCACCGGAAAATCGCGCCGAGGAACAGCAGCACGCCGCAGTTCCAGGCGATCAGCAGCCGGGTGACGGCCGACAGCTGCCCCGGCAGCCACCAGAACACCAGTACGCCGAAGGACACCGCGAGCCACAGCCGCGGATGGCGGCGAAACAGCGCGGCGCTCATGGCGGACCGGCTACTGACTCTCCTTGGCCACCAGCCATTTGACCAGCTCGACCACCTGGTCGGGGCCGCCGGCGGACTGGACCTGGAGCCGGTACTTCCCGTTGACGACGATGGTGGGCGTGCGGTCGACCCGGTAGGCGGCGATCAGGCTCTCGGCGTTGCGCACCTTGAGGTCCACGGAGAACGACTTCGACGTGCTCAGGAATTTCTCGACCGGTACGCCGGCGTGCCGCTCGTAGAACCGCGCGGCGTCCTCGATCGTGGGCAGGTGCGCCTTGACGTTGTTCGAGGAGTCCATGATGGCGAGTTCGCCGCTCCCCCAGACCGCGTCGAACATGGCGTCGTGCATCTTGTCCGCCACGCCGAGCGCCTGCGCCGTGAAGTACGCGAGCTGCAGCATCGGCCAGTCCTCGCCCGGATTGAACGACGCGGGCAGGTAATCGATCACGGCGTTCGGCGGCAGGCTCTTCTGCAGCTTGCGCATGGTCGGCAGGAAGGCGTTGCAGGCCGGACAGCCGTACGAGAACACCTCGGTGACCGCGATCTGCCCTTTCGGCAGGGCCGGCGGCCGCGCCGGCTGGATCAGGAAGTAATTCACCCCTTCGGTCCAGGTCGGCGCGCCGTACAGCACGGCCGACGGCGCCAGAACCAACCCGCATAACAGCATCGCTCTCAAGGCATTCACGAACTCTCCTAGGCTCCGGGCCTCGCCGGAGGGTTGTGCGAACTCGTCCGGGCGGATTGTAGCGCAGCGCCTCGCCCGCGCCGCAACCGGCCCTCGCGCAAGGAGAGCGCAAATGGGGAAGCCCCCCCCAAAAAAAAGGGGCGGGTGCCGCTTGCGCGGAACCCGCCCTCGCCTCGCGTAGAGGACCCGAAGCGATGCGTCAGAACGACAGGTACGCGCCCGCGTTGACGTCCGTGCTCTTGTTCTCGAAGCCGTTGTGGGCCTGGGTCTTGACCGAGCTCACTTCGCCGAGGAGCGTGAGATTCTTGGTCAGCGAGTAATACAGGCCGCCGGTCACCTTGCTGTTCTTGTCGAGCAGGTTCGGTGTCGCCGCCGCGTCGGCCGCGTTGGCGAAGTCGAGCTTGCTCACCCCGTAGTTGACGCCCACCTTCAGCGCGTCGAACTTGTAGGTCGCCTGGACGAGGTAGCCGTCGGACTTGCGGGTGCTGCCCTGGTAGTCGCCCAGCACGAACAATCCGGTGGTGCCCAAGCCCTTCGTCTGATAGTAGGACCCGTCGAACTCGAAGTTGCCCACGTCGAACTTCGCGAAGAAGTCGCCGCCCGTGCCGGTGTACTCGACCGGACCGGCGGTTCCCTGGTAGTCCTGCTTCTGCGTGATGAAGGTGGCGGACAGGTACAGCTTCATGTCGTCGGGCAGCGCCGCCGTGTAGCTCGCTTTGCCGTGGAAGCCGGGGGCCTTCTTAGGCAATGCATTCCCCTGCGCCAGGCTGTCGGTCAGCGAATTGATCGGATCGAAGATGCCGACCGTGGCGTTGAAGCCGGCGAAATCGGGCGTCGTGTAGTTCATCTGCGCGAGCGTGTCGGTGTAGATGTACCCGAAGCCGATCGAACCGAGCGAGGTGTTCGCGGGCGCGGCCGTCGAGGCGGCGCCGGCGACGCCGACGCCCGGCAGCGTCATGTCGTTGACGATCGCGTCGAAACCGAACAAGCCGAAGTTGCGGCCGAAGGTGAAGGTGCCGATGTCCTTGTTCCCGAAGGTCAAGTACACCTGACGCACGTCGAGGCCGGTGGTCCCGAGCGCGGTGTTCGTCAGTCCCGACCCGGCTCCAGGCGTCACCTGCAGGTTCGGGCTGCCGCCGTCGTTGGTGCTGATGCCGGGATACAAGCCGAAGTGGGCGGAAATGTCGTAGCCCGCCTGGGTGGTGGAGACCCCGAAGGTGATCGCCGCCGGCAGCAAGCCGTTGCCGACGTTCGAGACGCTGCTGCCGCTAGAGGATCCGGTGCACGCGCCGCCCACCGTGACGATCGGCTCGGCGGACGCCGCCGACTGGCAGCTCGAGTAGATGTAATCGGCGTTGACGTTGCCGTCGACGGAGAATTTCCAGTCGCCCGACGTGAAGTCGACCGCACTCGCCGTCGTCGAGATCAAGGCCCCCGCGATCGCCGCCTGAAGTGCCAACCCTGACCGTGATTTGCTCTGCATGGATGCCCCCCAATACCAGTGAAGTACGAAATGATGTTGTTTTCTCCCAACGCAGACACCGCGCCGGGCCGTAAACTCGTTTACAAGTGCTGTGTCGTGACAGACAGCAGCAAACGGCGTGCCAGATGCGACGGCCGCGCCGCCGGAGGCGGGAGTTTCCGACATTTCCCGCTCAAACCCTCGCGCCCGAGGGCTTTGCGCGGCGCCATCGAGTGTGTGTCCGCCGCAACGCCTCGGCCGGCGTGCGGTCGCCCCCGGCAGGCGTGTCATTTTCGTGACACCGGCAGGCCGGCCTTTGACACACTGGCGGGACAGGCGCGTTCGGCGCCCGCCGCCGCCCGCGCTTGACGCCGGATCCCGCCCCCATGCAGCATTCGGCGCCGTCGCGGCCGTGTCCGACGCTTCGAGGATCGTGAACAGCACCATGCCAGCATCAATTCGCAAGAAGACGAGTCTTGTCCGCCGCGCCGCCTGGACCTTGAGCCTGTGCGCGTTCGGGTCCTCGGGCCTCGCGGCCGCGGACCGCGCCGAGTACGCCTACGTCGGCAACCAGGGCAGCGGCACCGTCTCGGTGATCGATACGGCCCGCGACGAGGTCGTGCGCACGCTGCCCTCGCAGGGCAAGATCGGCGCGAAGGTGCAGGCGGTGGTCGCCGACCGCTCGAACAAGACCGCGTTCGTGGTCGACGCGCTCGGCGACTCGCTGGTCACGGTCGACGTGGCGTCGGGCGAGGTCGGCACGCGCATCGCGGTCGGCCGGGGGCCCGAGGGCGCGAGCCTGGCGCCGACGGGCCATTCGATCGCCGTGTGCATCGAGGACGACAACGACGTCGCGTTCGTCGATCCGGCCCGCGCGACGGTCACCCGCAAGATCGCGCTCGTGGGCAAGAACCCGGAACACTGCGCCTTCAGCGCCGACGGGCGCTGGCTCATGACCAGCAACGAGAATTCGGACGACGTCGACATCGTCGACGTGCGCGCCGGCCGCTCGCTCGGCGTGGTGCACACCTCGGGCCATCCCCGCGGGATCGCCTGGCTGCCGAAGCGGCAGATCGCCTACGTGGCCCAGGAAAGCAGCGGCGGAGTCGACGTCGTCGACGTGGCTGCGCGCAAGGTGATCGGCTCCATCCACACGGGACTGCGGCCCTCCGGCGCCATCGCCTCGCGCGACGGCAAACTCGTGTTCGTCACCAACGGCGGCGACGGCACCGTCTCGGCGGTCGAGACCGACGGCGGCAAGGTCGTGGCCACCATTCCCGTGGGCAAACGTCCCTGGAACATGGCGATCACGCACGATGGCCGCAAGCTGTACGTCGCGAACGGCCGCTCGAACAGCGTCAGCGTCATCGACGTGCCCGCCTTGCGCGTGCTCAAGGAAATCGCCGTGGGCGAACTGCCCTGGGGCGTGAGCATCCCCTAGCGCCCGCGGCGGCGTTGCCGGGCCGGCGCCGATGGCGCCCGCGCCGTGCGCGCGTTCACCCCGTTCCGATTGCCGCAGCGCGCCTCACGAACGGCGCAACCCCGCTGCACCACTGTCTCATCCTTGGGACAGTCCGCGCCGCGAAGCCGCGTGATTAACGGCGCATTAATTTTAAGCCCATGATTTGACGCCATTTTTTTGCCGCGCAGTCTTTTTTTCAAAACGAACCGCGCTGGCATAAGCATTGCTATTCAATACGTGCGGTCCCGGGTCTGCGGTGGTGAGTCGCCGGCTTGGGTTGCCCAACGGGCGCCGCGGTCCCGCCACGGACCGAACGGTGCCCGACAACTATAAACACCGATACGTATTGCTAAGGAGGGAGTTTCAGTTAGTGAAATCAATTAAACGCTCGTTCCGCAACGCACGCAGGAGCAGTTCTGCGAGCACGCCGCTTCCTCGCGTAGCGGTGCAAAGCTAGGGACCCCTAAGCAGCAGGAGAATTGAGATGAAATGGCTTACAGCAAATCGACAGGTCAAGGTGCTCTACGCAGTCGCGGCGCTCGTCACGACTGCCGGCGCATCGATGGCCGCATCGGATACGGAGCAGTTCGCGCGCTTCAAGGATCCGAATCAGTGGGGCGCGCCGGCGGGTAACCTGAATCAAACCCGTTACAGTGCCCTCAAGGAGATCAACACCGGCAACGTCAAGGGACTGCAGATGATCTGGTCGCAGTCCAGCGGCACGCTGCGTGGCCACGAGGGTCAACCTCTGGTGATCGAGGACGTCGGCGGCAAGCCGATGATGTTCATGGAGAGCGGCTGGCCGAACATCGTCCAGGCGATGGACCTGAGCGACCCGGATCACCCGGTGCAGGCTTGGGCGTACACCAAGACCAGCGGCCGTGACGAGTCCGCCGTGCCGCGCGCCTGCTGCGACACCGTGAACCGCGGCCTCTCGTACGCCGACGGCAAGGTCGTGTTCGGCACGCTGGACGGCTACGTGATCGCCCTCGACGCGGCGACCGGCAAGGAAAAGTGGGTCGTCAAGCATGCCTATCCGGACCACGGCGAGACCATCACCCCGGCCCCGATCATCGCCAACGACAAGGTCATCATCGGCTTCGGCGGCGACGAGTTCGCGGCGCGCGGCCGCGTCACCGCCTACGCCCTTGCCGACGGCAAGAAGGTGTGGGAGTGCCATTCGACCGGCAGCGACAAGGACGTGTGCCTGACCCCGAACTCCAACAAGGCGCATCCGGAATACGGCACCGCCGGCAAGGATCTGGGCATTCACACCTTCCCCGGCGACGAGTGGAAGCGCGGCGGCGGCGCGGCATGGGGCTGGTACGCCTATGACCCGGCCCTGCACCTGGTCTACTACGGCACCGGCAACCCGGGCCTGTGGTCGCCGCAGTATCGTTGCGAGGAGCCCCTCACCCAGGAGCATTGCAACAGCGGCAAGTACGACAACAAGTGGTCCATGAGCATCTTCGCCCGCAACGTCGACACCGGCGATGTGGAGTGGGTGTATCAGATGACCCCGTTCGACCAGTGGGACTATGACGGCATCAACGAGGTCGTGCTCGTCGACATGAACGTCGACGGCAAGATGCGCAAGACGCTGGTGCACTTCGACCGCAACGGCTTCGCCTACGTGCTCGATCGCACCGACGGCACGCTGCTGCGCGCTCACAAGTACGTCACGGCCAACTGGGCCGAGAAGATCGACATGAAGACCGGCCGGCCGGTCAAGGTGCCCGAGCACTCGCCTCTGAAGGTTGGCGGCAACACCCAGGCTTGCCCGTCCGCGATGGGCGGCAAGGACCAGCAGCCGGTGGCGGTCGATCCGAACGATCCGACCAACTTCTACGTGCCGACCAACAACTGGTGCATGGAAGACGAACCGCAGGCGCGTTCACACACCCAGCAGGGCACGGTGTACGTGTTTGCCAACGTCTACATGTATCCGGAGAAGCCGGGCGTGACGGGTAAGTTCAAGAAGTTCAACGTCGTGACCGGCAAGACCGAGTGGGAGATCCCCGACCAGTATCCGAACTGGGGCGGCGCGCTCGTCACGGGCGGCGGCCTGGCCTTCTACGGCAGCCTCGGCGGCGACTTCCGCGCGGTCGATCGGGCCACCGGCAAGGTGCTCTGGTCGCGCAAGCTGGGCTCCGGCATCATCGGCAACCCCATCACCTACTCGGTGAAGGGCAAGCAGTATGTGTCGGTGTGGTCCGGCATCGGCGGCTGGATCGGCCTGCCGGTGACGGCCGGCCTCGATCTGAGCGACAAGTTCGGTGCGATCGGCGCCACCGCCATGACCAAGGCGGCGGGCCTGAACCACATTCCGCAGGGCGGCACGCTCTACACCTTCCGTGTGGGTGAGTGAGCGCGAAAGATAGCTTTTCCTCATAAGTAATAGGTATCTTGGGAACTGCCCGGTGGCGCAAGTCACCGGGCTTTCTTTTCTAAAAGGTACCTGGAGTTGCGCAATGAATCAGATCCTCGCACGGCCCCTCCGGCACGCCGCACTGTTCGCGGCCTGCTTGATCGCCGGCGCCACCGCCTGGGGCGCCGACTTGAAATCCCTGACGGTGTGCGCCGACCCGGGCAACATGCCGCTGTCGAACGAGAAAGGCGAAGGCTTCGAGAACAAGATCGCCGAGGTGCTCGGCAAGGCGCTCGGCACCGACGTTCATTACTACTGGCGGCCGTCGATCGAGCGCGGCCTGATGCGCACCACCCTGAACGAAGGCAATTGCGACGTGTGGATGGACATGGCCTCGGACACCGAAGGCGCCATGGTGCTGAAGCCCCTGTATCGCTCGACCTTCGTGCTGGTCTACCGGAACGACAAGGGGATCGACATCAAAAGTCTCGACGATCCCGCACTGAAGCATCTGCGCATCGGCGTCTTCCAGGTCTCGGCAATCCGTCTCGCACTCACGGAACACAAGGTGGTGGACAACACCATCGTGCATTACCTGAGCCACAACGCCGATCTGATCACCGATAACCAGCCTTCCTACCAGGTCCAGCAGGTGATCGACGGCTCGCTCGACGTGGCGGCGATCTGGGGGCCGATGGCCGGCTACTACAAGACCATGCTGCACGCGCCGATCGTGATCAAGCCGGTCAACATGATGGAGGATCACGTTCCGTTGGAGTTCAACATGACGCTCGCCGTGCCGCGCGGGCGTCCGGACATCAAGGCGGCCGTGCAGTCGGCCCTCGAGGCGCACGCGGCCGAGATCCAGCGGATTCTGACCGACTACGGCGTGCCGCTGATCCGCTGCGACGAGTGCATCGTTCCGGGAGACCTGCCCTCCCACGGCCCGTACACGCCCCTCCAGGAGCCCGCGCTGACCGCGGCCGAAAAGTCCAAGATGCGCGCCGCGCGCATGGCGGAATTGAAGAAGTCGCTCGCCCGGGGCGCGAATCCCGACGACGAGTTGAACGACGCCATCGTCGCCAACGATCCGGATCGCGTGAGTTACCTGTTGGCGCACGGTGCGCACCCGAATGAGCAGGACGGCGAGGGCTACACGCCGCTGGTGAACGCCACCCGGTTCAAGTTCCCGGAGGTCGCAGCCGACCTCGTGAATCATCGAGCCGACGTGAACCTCGCGGACCGCTCGGGCTGGACGCCGCTGATGTACGCCGCTTGGGACGACGACCCCGCGATGCTGAAGATGCTGCTCGGGCACGGCGCCAAGCTCGCCTCGGTCAACGACGAGGGGCTGGACGCGCTCGCCATCGCCGCCCAGAATGCCAAGATCAAGGCGGCCGAGACCCTGGTCGCGGCCGGTGCGGACGTGAACACGAAGGTCGCCAAAGGCGGCTATACGCCGCTCATGCTCGCGACCATCTCGGGCTCGGCCGAGCTCGCCGCCATCCTGATCGAGCACGGCGCGACGGTGAACGCCACCAATCCCGGAGGCGTCACCGCGTTGATGATCGCCGCGGCGACCAACCACGCGGGCGTGGCGCGCTTGCTGCTCGACCACGGCGCGGACGCGGGCGCGCGCAGCGAGGACGGCCGCACGGCGTTGAGCATCGCGCAGGCGAACAACAGCGAAGAGGTGCTGCGGGTGCTGCAGCAGTCCGGGGGAGCCGGCGGCCAGTCGGGCTGAAACTTACTGGGCGCCGCGGCGTCGAACCCCGGATGAATCCGGCGCCGCCGCCGCGCCATCTTCTGATGATTTGACAACCGTTGGACGGTAACGAGGAGAGGTACAGTGCTAGGACGAGTTTTGGTCGGAGGCCTGGTCACGTCGTGCGCCGTGATCATGGCGCTGGGATCCGCCGGCAGAGCGAGTGCGGGCGACGCGGCCCCCGCGGTCGATTACACGAAGATCACGCCCGTCGAGCTGGTCAAGGAGACCCCGAAGGGCAAGCTGGTCAATCCATACAAGGACACGCAGAAGGACGTCACGGAAGAAGGCCATCACCTGCTGCTGACCTACGGCTGCAACGGCTGCCACGGCGGCGGCGGCGGCGGGGGCATGTGCCCGCCCCTGATCAACGACGTCTGGGTCTACGGCGGGGACGACGACACCCTGTTCCGCCTGGTCACCCTCGGCAGCGACCAGCTGCAGGCTCAAGGGTACAAGCGCATCGGGCACGAGAACGTGGTCGGTCCGATGCCCCCGTTCGGTGCCATCATCAAGAATGCGGACGATCTCTGGAAGATCTTTGCCTACGTGCGCTCGCAGTACAACGGCGACCCCGCCTACAAGTACGGCGCGCCGCCGCCGCCGCCGGAGCCGGAGAACCCGTAGCGGGGCGGGACGAGGAGGACCGATCGGCTGGGTCGGCGCCATTCCTCGGTAAAATGCTGCAACGCAGATTGCCATGTCCCCCAAAACGCGCCAGTCTAAGATTGGGCTGGCGCGTTTTTACTTAATTACGAATAAACGGGGGCTGTTGCACCGGAGCCTGGCCGCTCCCATTGCGGCTGGGCACTGGGAACACGGGAACTCCGAGGTGCAGCGATGACGACCATGAGTGTCACGACAAGTCACGCCTCTCGCATTCTCCAAATCGTTCAAAGCGGCGTGCAGCCGCAGGACATCGAACCGCATGTGACCCGCTCCTGGCAGCGCTGCGTGCGCGAGTACGGCATCGAGCCGTCCGCGCCGCGTCAGATCGCCGTGCTCGGCCCGCAATCCGTCCGCGAATTGCAGCAGGGCATGGGCGAACTGCTGCCGGTGGCCCGCGCCGAGATGGAGAGCCTGTACGAACAGATCGCCGGCTCCGGTTTCGCCGTGATCCTGTCGGACACCCAGGGCACGGTGCTCAGCACCATCACCGATCCGACCCTGCAGCGCGAGTTCCGCGAAGCCGGTCTGTCGCTCGGCGCGCTTTGGGACGAGCGCCACGAAGGCACCAACGGCATCGGCACCTGCCTGGCGGAGGGTTGCGCGGTCACGGTTCATCGCGAGGAACACTTCCGGGGCTACAACCTGTCGCTGTCGTGCTCCGCGGCGCCGATCCTCGACCCGCACGGCCACATGCTCGCGGTGCTCGACGCCTCCTCGGTCAATTCGAGCGACAGCCGCCTCATCCAGCGGCACACCATGGCGCTCGTGAACATGTCGGCGCACCTGATCTCACGCTGGAATTTCCTGAACGAATTCAACCAGGCCTGGATCCTGCGCTTCCACAGCCGCCCGGAATTCGTCGGCCTGCTGCACGAGGCGCTGATCGCCGTCGACGGCACGGGCACCATCCTCGCGGTCAACGAGAGCGCACTGCTGCAGCTGGCGTGCCCCTCGCGCCGGGCGCTGATCGGACAGTCCATCGAGCGTTTCTTCCAGTTCGACTACGCGACCCTCGAGCAGCGCGCCAGGTCCGAGCCCAGCGCGATCTGGCCGGTGCGCGATCTCGCGCACGGCCGCCGGTTCTTCGCCATCGTGCGTGCGCCGCTGCGCGACTCGGCGCCGAGCATGGCCCTGCCGCCGGCCGGTCAGGCCGCCTCGGCGCCCGTCGCGGCCCGGGACGCGGGACCGCAGCACGTGGTCGAGGACGCGCAGATGCGCAAGAACCTGATCTACGGCAAGCAGCTCTTCGCCAAGCAGGTTCCGATCCTGCTGCAGGGTGCCACGGGCTCGGGAAAGGAGGCCTTCGCCAAGGCCCTGCACCGTTCGGGGTTGTGGTCCGACAAGCCGTTCGTCACGGTCAACTGCGCGGCGATCCCGGAGAGCCTGATCGAGAGCGAGCTGTTCGGATACACCCGCGGCGCCTTCACGGGCGCGGTCAAGGAGGGCCGCGTGGGCAAGATCCTGCAGTCGAACGGCGGCACGCTGTTCCTCGACGAGATCGGCGACATGCCGCTGATGCTCCAGACCCGGCTGCTGCGCGTGATCGAGGAACGGGAGGTGGTGCCGCTCGGCAGCGACCAGCCCATCCCGGTGGATCTACACGTCATCAGCGCGACCCATCGCGACATCCTGCAGATGATCGCGAACGGCGAGTTCCGCGAGGACCTCTACTACCGCCTCAACGGCATAACGCTGCATCTGCCGCTGCTGCGCGACCGCGCCGACAAGGCCGACCTGATCCGGGCGCTGCTGCGCGAGGAGAATTCGGGTCAGCCGGACATCACCATCGCCGACGACGCATTCGCGAAGCTCCTCGGCTACTCCTGGCCGGGCAACATCCGCCAGCTGCGCAACGCCCTGCGCACCGCCTGCGCGCTGTCCCGCGACGGCGTCATCCGCATGTCGAACCTGCCGCAGGAGATCCTGGACACGGAGAGCCGGATCGCCGCGAATCCCGCGCCGCCGCCGCCCGATCCCGCCCGGATCGTGACGCCGCTGCCGTCGGCCGCGCTGCGCGAGGCCGAGTGTGCGGCGCTCCTGCGCGAGCTCGAGCGCATGCAGTGGAACATCAGCCGCACCG
>JAJXZV010000010.1 GCA_021779875.1 Pseudomonadota bacterium | reverse complement strand
CCGCCGGCGGCGTTTTCGAGGCCGCCGGCTCGGCGGACTTGGCGGCCGGCTTCGCGGCCGGGTCGGCGCCCTTGGCGCCGGTCGCGCCGCCCGCCGATTTGGCGTCGGCCGCCTTGGCCGAGTCGCCCTCGGGACGATCCGCGAGGTTGCGCTTGGTGTCCTTGTCCGACTTGAAGTCGGTCTCGTACCAGCCGCCGCCCTTCAAGCGAAACACCGGCGCGGACATCAGCCGCTGCAGCTGCGAGCGGCCGCATTGCGGGCATTTCTTCAACGGCGCATCGCTGACCTTCTGCATGGCCTCCAGATGATGGCCGCAACTCTTGCACTGGTACTCGTAGAAAGGCATGGAATCCCTCGTCGATGATCCGCCGCGGTCGAGCGCCCCGAAGCGCCCGGGGCGTCGCCGCGGCTGTTCTGCCGGCAGTATACAAGGAGCGGACCGAGCCGCGCCGTCAGTGCAGCCGTTCCTTCTCGAAGATTAGCGCGTCGCGCTTGAGCTTCGCCACCACCCGGTCGCCCGAGGCGAAATCCCCGCGCAGGATGGCCTGCGCCAGCGGATTCTCGATCTGCGCCTGGATCGCGCGCTTCAGCGGCCGCGCGCCGTACACCGTGTCGAAGCCCGCCTCGCCGATCTTGTCGCGCGCATCGTCGTCGAGCAGCAGCTGGATGTCCCGCTCGCCGAGACGCTGGCGCAGCCGGCCGAGCTGGATGTCCACGATGGAGCGGATCTGCTCGCGGCCGAGCGGATGGAACACCACGATCTCGTCGACCCGGTTGATGAACTCCGGCCGGAAGTGCTGTCCGACCACCTGCAGCACCTGGGCCTTCATCTGCGCGTAATTCGACTCCCCGGCCAGTTCCTGGATCACCTGGCTGCCGAGATTCGAGGTCATGATCACCACGCTGTTGCGGAAGTCGACCGTGCGGCCCTGCCCGTCGGTGAGGCGCCCGTCGTCGAGCACCTGCAGCAGCACGTTGAACACGTCCGGGTGCGCCTTCTCGATCTCATCGAGCAGGATCACGCTGTACGGGCGCCGCCGCACCGCCTCGGTGAGGTACCCGCCCTCCTCGTAGCCCACGTAGCCCGGCGGCGCGCCGATCAAGCGGGCGACCGAGTGCTTCTCCATGAACTCCGACATGTCGATGCGCACCATCGACTCCTCGGTGTCGAACAGGAACTCCGCGAGCGCCTTGCACAGCTCGGTCTTGCCGACGCCCGTGGGCCCGAGGAACATGAACGAGCCGAGCGGCCGGTGCGGATCGGCGAGCCCCGCGCGCGAGCGGCGAATGGCGTCCGAAACCGCCTTGACGGCCTCCTGCTGCCCCACCACGCGGGCGCTCAGGCTCTCCTCCATGCGCAGCAGCTTGTCGCGCTCGCCCTCGAGCATGCGCGACACCGGGATGCCGGTCCACTTGGACACGATCTCGGCGATCTCGACCTCGGTCACCGAATTGCGCAGCAGCTGATTCGGCTTGTGCTCGGCCTCGAGCGCCTTCGCGAGCCGGCGCTCGAGTTCCGGAATGCGCCCGTACTGCAGCTCCGACATGCGCGCGAGATCCTGCGCGCGGCGCGCCGAATCGAGATCGAGCCGCGCACGCTCGAGCTCCTCCTTGATGTGGGCCGCGCCCTGGACCGAGGCCTTCTCCGCCTTCCAGACTTCCTCGAGATCGGCATATTCCTTCTCGAGCGCCGCGAGCGCCTCCTCGAGCGTCGCGAGCCGCTTGCGCGAGGCCTCGTCGGCCTCCTTCTTGAGCGCCTCGCGCTCGATCTTCAGCTGGATGATCCGCCGGTCGAGCTTGTCGAGCGCCTCGGGCTTGGAGTCGATCTCCATGCGGATCAGCGCACCGGCCTCGTCGATCAGATCGATGGCCTTGTCCGGCAGCTGGCGGTCCGAGATGTAGCGGTGCGAGAGCGTCGCCGCCGCGACGATCGCCGGGTCGGCGATCTCCACGCCGTGGTGCACCTCGTAGCGCTCCTTCAGGCCGCGCAGGATGGCGATGGTGTCCTCCACCGAGGGCTCGTCCACCAGCACCTTCTGGAAGCGGCGCTCGAGCGCCGCGTCCTTCTCGATGTACTTGCGGTACTCGTCGAGGGTGGTCGCGCCGACGCAGTGCAGCTCGCCGCGCGCGAGCGCGGGCTTCAGCATGTTGCCCGCGTCCATCGCGCCCTCGGCCTTGCCGGCGCCGACCATGGTGTGCAGCTCGTCGATGAACAGGATCACCTGCCCTTCCTGCTTGGCGAGATCGTTGAGCACCGCCTTCAGGCGCTCCTCGAACTCGCCGCGGAACTTCGCCCCGGCGATCAGCGCGCCCATGTCGAGCGCGAGGATTCGCTTGTCGCGCAGGCCCTCCGGCACCTCGCCGTTGACGATGCGCTGCGCGAGCCCTTCGACGATGGCCGTCTTGCCGACGCCCGGCTCGCCGATCAGCACCGGATTGTTCTTGGTGCGCCGCTGCAACACCTGGATGGTGCGGCGAATCTCGTCGTCGCGGCCGATCACCGGGTCGAGCTTGCCCTGGGTCGCGCGCTCGGTCAGGTCGATCGAGTACTTCTGCAGCGCCTGACGATTCTCCTCCGCGCCCGCGTCCTCGACCTTGGCGCCGCCGCGCACCTCCTCGATCGCCTTCTCGATC
This sequence comes from Pseudomonadota bacterium, assembly GCA_021779875.1. GTDB lineage: Bacteria > Pseudomonadota > Gammaproteobacteria > Steroidobacterales > Steroidobacteraceae > Bog-1198. The sequence continues at coordinate 1,042 of JAJXZV010000010.1, read as the reverse complement.
GCCGGACGCGCCGCGCCGCAGGCCTTCAGGATGCGCCCCAGCTCGCCGCGGTCGTCGCAGGCGGCGAGCACGTACAGCTCGCTCGAGATGAATTGGTCGCCGCGCTGCTGGGCGAGCTTGTCGGTGACGTTCAGCAGTTTGTTCAGTTCATTGCCGAGCAGCACCTCGCCGCCCGCGCCCTCGACCTTCGGCAGCCGGTCGAGCGCGCCGGCGAGCTCCGAGCGCAGCTTGGCGACGTTCACACCCGCCTTCTCGAGCAAGGGCCGTGCCGTGCCGCCCTGGGCATCGAGCAATGCCGCCATCAGGTGCGCGGGCTCGATGTACTGGTTGTCGCGGCCCACGGCGAGCGACTGGGCGTCCGCCAGAGCCGTCTGAAACTTGGTGGTCAGCTTGTCCATTCGCATGTTGGGAGAGTCCTTCTCGGGAAATGCCCCGGATGGCTTCCATCTTGGGGGTCACCCCCCGCAATTCAACGGTCGGCGAGCCAGATGAGCGTCGCCTGGCGGCCGGTCTGCCCATCGCGCCGATGCGAGAAATACTGGCTCGCCTCCGCGTGGGTACATAGCCCGCCGCCGTAGACGCGCCACACTCCCAGGGAAGCCAGCCGCCGGCGGGCGAGCAGGTCGAGGTCCGCCAGGAAGCGGCCGGCCGGATTGCGCGTGAAGGCGGCCTCCCCGCCCGGATCTCCCGCGAGCAGCGCCGCGCGCACCTCGGCGCCCACCTCGAAATGCCGCGGGCCGATCGCCGGCCCGAGCCAGGCGAGCAGCGACCCGGCGCTCACCGGCAGCGCGTGCACCAGCGCCTCGAGCACGCCGCCCGCGAGACCGCGCCAGCCCGCGTGGGCCGCCGCCACCAGATCGCCCGCCTCGGAGGCGATCAGCACCGGCAGGCAGTCGGCGGTGAGGATGGCGCACACCCGGCCCGGCGTGCGCGTGAAGGCCGCATCGGCCGCCGGGGGGGCATCGGCGGGCGCGTCCGCCGGACGCGGCGCGTCGAGGTCCAACACCGCCGTGCCGTGCACCTGGGCGAGCCAGGCGGGCTC
>JAJXZV010000054.1 GCA_021779875.1 Pseudomonadota bacterium | reverse complement strand
CCGAGGTCCGCGCCGAACCCGGCCTCGGTGACCACGTAGTCGGCGAGCTTCAGCGCGGCCTTGGTCGCGATCACCGAATTGCAGCCGTGCGCGATGTTCGCGAACGGGCCGCCGTGGATCAGGACCGGGTTGTTCTCGAGCGTCTGCACGAGATTCGGCGCGAGCGCCTGCTTCAACAGCACGGTCATGGCGCCGTGGGCGTTCAGCTGCCGCGCCAGGATCGGCTCGCGCCGGACGTTGTAGCCGACCACGATGTTGCCGAGCCGCTCGCGCAGATCCGCGAGGCTGGTCGCCAGGCAGAAGATCGCCATGACCTCCGAGGCGACCACGATGTCGAACCCATCCTCGCGCGGCACCCCGTTCCCCGGCCCGCCGAGGCCGACCACGATGCCGCGCAGTGCGCGGTCGTTCAGATCCACGACCCGGCGCCAGGCGATCCGGCGCGTGTCGAACTGCAGCTCGTTGCCGAAGTGGATGTGGTTGTCGATCAGCGCGGCGAGCAGGTTGTTCGCCATGGCGATCGCCGCGAAGTCACCGGTGAAGTGCAGGTTGATGTCCTCCATGGGCACCACCTGCGCGTAGCCGCCGCCGGTGGCCCCGCCCTTCACGCCGAACACCGGCCCGAGCGCCGGTTCGCGCAGACAGATCATGGCCTTCTTGCCGATGTGATTCAGCGCGTCGCCGAGACCCACGGTCGTGGTGGTCTTGCCCTCGCCCGCCGGCGTGGGCGACACCGCCGTGACCAGGATCAGCTTGCCGTCCGGCCGATTCTTAAGCCCGTCGAGGTAATCCAGGGAGATCTTGGCCTTGTACCGGCCGAAGGCCTCGAGCGCCTCCTGCGGAATCTGCAGGCGCTCGCCCGCCACGTCGGCGATCAAACGCATCTTCGCCTGCTGTGCGATTTCGAGATTGTTCATGATCCAGCCTGTGATCTAGGGAGTTCGGGTTTGGCGCAGCAGTGTGCCAGCGCGCCCGGAATTTGGGAACTCCGCGAATGCCGCAGCGTTGCGGCCGCGGGGCGGGTTACCCGCCGCGGCCGAGCGCCTTGGCGAACGCCTCCGCCATGGTCCCGCCGCCCCGCGGCGGCGCCGGGTCCCGGGCGGTCCCGCCCTGGCCGGCGGGGTTTCGCGCCGGCACCCGCTCCCCGAGCCGCATCGTCAGCGCGATGCGCTGGCGCTTGCCGTCGATCTCCAGCACCTTCACCTTGACCACGTCGCCCGCCTTGACGATCTCGTGCGGATCCTTGACGAATCGATCGGCGAGCATCGAGATGTGCACCAGGCCGTCCTGATGCACCCCGACGTCGACGAAGGCGCCGAAGTTGGTCACGTTGGTCACCGTGCCCTCGAGCACCATGCCCGGCCGCAGATCCCCGATCGCCTCGATGCCCTCCTGGAACGTCGCGGTCCTGAACTCCGGCCGCGGATCGCGCGCCGGCTTCTCGAGCTCCGCGAGGATGTCGCGGACGGTCGGCAATCCGAAGCGCTGGTCCGCGTAATGCGCGGGATCGAGCTTCCTCAGGACCGCCGCCTCGCCGATGACGGCGCGTGCCGGACGCCCGAGGTCGGCCAGGATCCGTTCGACCACCGGATACGCCTCGGGATGCACCGCCGAGGCGTCCAGCGGATTCGGTCCGTTCATCACGCGCAGGAAGCCCGCGGCCTGCTCGAACGTCTTGTCGCCGAGGCGCGGCACGTCCTTCAGCTGTTCGCGGGAGGCGAAGGCGCCGTGCCGGTCGCGGTGACCGACGATGTTCTCGGCGAGCGACGCGGACAGTCCGGAGATGCGCGCGAGCAGCGCCGCGGACGCAGTGTTCACGTCCACGCCCACCGCGTTCACGCAATCCTCGACGACCGCGTCGAGGGCGCGCGCCAGCCGGGTCTGCACGACGTCGTGCTGGTACTGGCCGACGCCGATCGATTTCGGCTCGATCTTCACGAGCTCCGCGAGCGGATCCTGCAGGCGGCGGGCGATCGAGACGGCGCCGCGCAGCGTGACGTCGAGGTCCGGGAACTCGGCCGCGGCGAGCGCCGACGCCGAGTACACCGAGGCGCCCGCCTCGGACACCACCACCCGCGTGAGCCGCAGCTCCGGATGCCGCTTGGCCAGGTCCGCGGCGAGCTTGTCCGTCTCGCGCGACGCCGTGCCGTTGCCGATGCTGACGAGCTCCACGCCGTGCGTCCGGGCGATCCGCCCGAGCGTCTGCAGCGCGCCGTCCCAGTCCTTGCGCGGCACGTGCGGGTGCACCGTGGCGGTCTCGAGCAGCTTGCCGGTCCGATCGACCACCGCGACCTTGACGCCGGTGCGCAGTCCCGGATCCAGTCCCATGGTGACCCGAGGTCCGGCCGGAGCGGCCAGCAGCAGATCACGCAGGTTGCGGGCGAACACCCGGATCGCCTCCTGATCGGCCCGCCCGTGCAATTCGGCGAGCAGATCGGTCTCCAGCTGCCAGGACAACTTCACCTGCCAGGTCCACCTCACGGTCTGCAGCAGCCAGGCATCGGCCGCGCGCTGGCGATCGGCGATGCCGAAGCGCGCCGCGATGCGCAGCTCGCAGGCGTTGAATCGCGCGGGGTCGGCGTCGGCCTGCAATTCCTCCGGCAATTTCAGCGACACCTTGAGCAGGGCCTCCCGGCGGCCGCGAAACAGCGCGAGCGCGCGGTGCGCGGGCACGCTGCGCAGCGGCTCCTGGTAGTCGAAATAGTCCCGGAATTTCTCCGCGGCCTCCGCCTTGCCCTCGGCCACGGACGCGGTCAGCGCCGCGTGCTGCGCGAGGTGCGCCCGCAGGCCGGCCAGCAGTTCCGCGTCCTCGGCGAATCGTTCCATCAGCACGTGACGGGCGCCGTCGAGTGCGGCCTTGACGTCGGGCACACCCGGGTTCTCGCCCTGCTCGGTCGTGAACGGCGGCCGCAGGTACCGGCCGGCCTGCGCCTCCGGCGAGAGCGAATGATCGGCGAGCAGCGCCTCGGCGAGCGCGTCGAGTCCGGCCTCGCGCGCGATCTGGGCCTTGGTGCGCCGCTTGCTCCGATACGGAAGGTACAGGTCCTCCAGGCGCTGCTTGGTGTCCGCCTGCCCGATCGCGGCGCGCAGCGCCGGATCGAGCTTTCCCTGCTCCTCGATGCTCGCGAGGATCGCCGCGCGCCGCTCCTCGAGTTCGCGCAGATAGATGAGCCGCTCCTGCAGCGTGCGCAGGCTCGTATCGTCGAGCCCGCCCGTGGCCTCCTTGCGGTAGCGCGCGATGAACGGCACCGTCGCGCCTCCGTCCAGCAGGGCGATCGCCGCGGCCACCTGCGGCGCGGCGGCGGAAATTTCCCGAGCGATGCGCCCTTCAATGCTCATGGTCATGCGAGTATCGTCGCGTTGTCGTGGAGGGGGCGCACTATGCAGAACGGGACGACCGGCGGCAAGCCGCGAAAGCCTCGGGCGACGGCGCCCGCTTCGCCCGTTCGCCTCGAGGTCTACGTGCAGCCGCGCGCCTCGCGCACCGAACTGGCCGGCCTGCACGATGGCGTGATCAAGATCCGGGTCGCGGCGCCCGCCGTCGAGAGCGCCGCGAATCGCGCCCTGGTGCGGTTCGTCGCGTCGCTCCTGCGGCTCGCCGCGCGCGACGTGCGGCTCGTCTCGGGCGCCACCGGCCGCCGCAAGGTGCTGGAGATTCACGGACCGAGCCGCGAAGCGGTCGCCGCGGCGCTC
>JAJXZV010000382.1 GCA_021779875.1 Pseudomonadota bacterium | reverse complement strand
TTCGCCGCGCTGCACGCCCTCGCCGATGCGGCACTCGCGGGCGACGCGGAGGCGGCGGCCGGGATGCGGGCGGCCGGGACGCTACTCGGCCTGCTGCAGGCAGCCCCGTCCGCATGGTTCCGCGGCGATGCGGCCGACGGCGAGGCGGCCGCCATCGACGCGCTGGTCGCCGAGCGTCTGGCCGCACGGGCCGCGCGGGACTGGGCCCGGGCGGATGCGATCCGCGCCGACCTCGCCGTCCGCGGCATCGTGCTGGAGGACGGCCCGGGCGGCACCACATGGCGCCGCGACGCGTGAGCGGCCGCCCATGACCGGACGCGATGACGGCGGGGAGGGCGAGACCGCAGGCGACGAAGCCGGGCAAGGCGAGACGATACGGGGCGCGACCCGGAAGGGCGGTATGGGGGCCGATATCGGCCCGATCGGCAACAGCCCGGTCGTGATCCTGGTGCGGCCGCAACTGGCCGACAACATCGGCGCCGTGGCCCGCGCGATGGCCAATGGCGGGCTGTTTCACCTGCGCCTCGTCGCCCCGCGCGACGGCTGGCCGCAGGAACGCGCGTGGCGGCAGGCCTCCGGCGCGGATCGCATCCTCGATATGCTGACGCTGCACGACACGGTGGCCGAGGCGGTGGCGGACCTGCACCACGTCTATGCGACCTGCCCCCGGCCACGCCACATCATCAAGCCGGTGCTGACCGCGCGCGGCGCGGCGGCGGAGCTGCGGGCGGTATGCGCGCGCGACTTGCGGGCCGGGCTGCTGTTCGGGCCGGAACGCGCCGGGCTTGATAACGACGACATGGCGCATGCGGACGCGCTGGTGCGCTATCCGCTCAATCCCGCCTTCATGTCGCTCAATCTTGCCCAGGCGGTGATGGTGCTCGCCTATGAATGGTGGACCGCCGCCGACGAGACGAGCGCCCGCCACCTGATGACGAACGAGACGACCATCGCGACCAAAGGCGAGCTGGAGAACTTCCTCGGGCACCTGACCGCGGAGCTGGACGCAAGCGGCTTCCTGCGCAACCTGCCGAAGCGGCCGGGCATGGTGCGCAACATCCGTCACCTGTTCCAGCGTGGCGAGGTGACGGAGCAGGAGCTGCGCACGCTGCACGGCGTGGTCACGGAACTCTCGCTCGGCCGGCGGCAGCGCGGGCGCGACGAGCCCGGCTGAGCGGGCCGGCCGGCGCCGCCGGGCACAAGCACGGGAGCCCCGCTTGCGGCGAGGGCCTATGTCTGCTGACATTATGGGTCACAGACCGGAGTAAGCCCGCCATGACCAACGGCCCCGCCGAGCTTCACGTGGACGTCCTGATCGTGGGCGCGGGCATTTCCGGCATCGGCGCGGCGTATCACATGCGGACGCAGTGCCCGGACATGAGCTTCGTCATCCTGGAGAAACAGGCGGCGTTCGGCGGCACCTGGACCACGCACCGCTATCCGGGCATCCGGTCGGACAGCGACCTGCACACCTTCGGCTACCGCTTCAAGCCGTGGACGGGCACGCCGATCGCGACCGCGCCGGAAATCCTGCGCTACATGGGCGAGGTGATCGAGGAGAACGACCTCGGCCGGCATATCCGCTACGGCCACCGCATCCTGACGGCCGCGTGGTCCGGCACCGACAATCTGTGGACCATCGAGGCGGAGCGGACCGAGGACGGCGCGCGCGTGCGGGTCACCGCCGGATTCCTCTGGATGTGCCAGGGCTATTACCGGCACGAGGAGGGCTACACGCCGTCCTGGCCGGGCATGGAGACGTTCGCGGGCCGGATCGTGCATCCGCAGACCTGGCCCGACGACCTCGACATCGCGGGCAAGCGGATCGTCGTGATCGGATCGGGTGCGACGGCGGCGACGCTGGTGCCGGCGGTGGCCGGGAAATGCGCGCACGTCACCATGCTGCAGCGCTCGCCCACGTATTTCTTCACCGGCCGCAACATCAACGAGCTGGCGGAGATGCTGCGCACGCTGAAGGTCGACGAGACGTGGATCCACGAGATCGTGCGGCGGAAGATCCTGTTCGATCAGGCGGAGTTCACCCGCCGCTGCCGCGAGGAACCGGACAAGGTGACGGCGGAGCTGCTGGGCGCCGTGCGGGCGCATCTGGGTCCCGATTACGACATCGCGACGCATTTCACGCCACGCTATCGCCCATGGCGGCAGCGTCTCGCCTACATCCCGGACGGTGACCTGTTCGCGGCGATCGCGTCCGGCAGCGCCTCGGTCGTGACGGGCGAGATCGAGCGCTTCACGCGCACCGGCATCCAGCTCACCTCGGGCGAGGAACTGCCGGCGGACGTGATCGTGACCGCGACCGGGTTCAACCTCAACGTGCTCGGCGACATCGACTTCACCATCGACGGCGCGCCGCTGCGCTTCAGCGACACGGTGACGTTCCGTGGCATGATGTTCACCGGGATACCCAACATGGCCTGGGTGTTCGGCTATTTCCGCGCGAGCTGGACGCTGCGCGCGGATCTGGTGGGCGACTTCGTCTGCCGGCTGCTGCACCACATGCGCGCGCGCGGCGCACGGCGGGTCGAGATCGTCATCCCGCCCGAGAACGCGGACATGCCGTTGCAGGAATGGATCGACCCGGAGAACTTCAACCCCGGCTACCTGATGCGTGGGATGCACCTGCTGCCGAAGCGGGGCGCCACGCCGGAATGGCAGCACACCCAGGATTATTGGGCGGAGAAGGACGAGTTCCCCGCGATCGACCTCGACGGCCCCGTGTTCGCGTACGCCTAGACGGGCGCACGCGTAGACGAGCGCACGCGCGCTAGATCTGCACCGCCTGCGTCGCCTGCTCGAGCTCCTGGAAGCTCGGCATGTGCTGCGTCGGCGCCATCTTGCGACCGGTCTCGACGCTGATCGCCGGCGCGTTGCCGTGCAGATGCGCGATCAGGACGGCACGGATCACCTCGAGATACTTGCCCTCCTCCTCGACGACGCTCTTGAGGCGTGAGGCGAGCGGACCCGCCATCCCGTAGGCGAGCAACACGCCGAGGAACGTGCCGACCAGGGCGCCGCCGATCATCGCACCGAGCACCGCCGGCGGCTCGTTGATGTGCGACATCGTCTTCACGACGCCGAGCACGGCGGCCACGATGCCGAGCGCGGGCAGCGCGTCGGCCATCGACTGCAGCGCGTGCGACGGGTGCAGTTCCTCGTGGAGGACTTTCTTCAGCTCCCGTCCCATCACGTCCTCCACCTGATGCGGGTCGTCGGCGTTCATTCCGACCATGCGCAGGTAGTCGCAGATGAGATCGGTCGCGTGGTGGTTGCCGAGGATTTTCGGGAACTTCTGGAAGGCGGGGCTGTCGGCGGGCTTTTCAATGTGCGCCTCGAGCGCGAGATTGCCCTTCGTGCTCGCGGTGCGGACGAGGAAATACAGAAGCGATAACAGCTCGACGTAATCGGCCTTGCGGAAACTCGCGCCTTTCATGATTTTGCCGAAACCGGCAAGCAGGTGCTTGATGTCGTGCATGCTGTTGGCCATCAGCAGCGTGCCGAGGGCAGCGCCGCCGATCGTCCACAGCTCGAACGGCAGCGCCTCCACCAGCGGACCGATGCTGCCGCCGCTGACCAGATAGCTGCCGAAGACGCAGATCAGCAGGAAGACGAAGCCGCCGATCGTCAGCATGCCGCAGGCCCGGCGTCGCTCAAGGGGCGGAGGCGGGCGCGGGCGCTGCGACCGGCGCCGTCG
>JAJXZV010000067.1 GCA_021779875.1 Pseudomonadota bacterium | reverse complement strand
CGGTACGTCCACGACGGCGTCCGCGGCATCCGAGGATACCCTCGCGCCGGTGATCGTGGAATCGACGGCGATTCCCGGCGCCTTCATGGACGCGGACAAGATCCCGGGCAACGTGCAGTTCCTCGGAGCCGAGGACCTGACGCGCGAGGGCAGCGCCAGCCTCACCGGCGCGCTGAACGGCCGGCTCGGCAGCGTCAGCATCAACGACAATCTGGACGATCCGTTCCAGCCGGACATCCTGTTCCGCGGCTTCGAGGCCTCGCCCGTGCTCGGCACGCCCCAGGGGCTGGCCGTGTACCAGAACGGGGTGCGCATCAACGAGGCCTTCGGCGACACGGTCAACTGGGATCTCTTTCCGGACATCGCGATCAGGAAGGTGGAGATCGTGAGCTCGGACCCGGTCTACGGACTGAACGCGCTCGCGGGCGGCATGTCGGTCACGATGAAGAGCGGCTTCGACTACCAGGGCGCGGATCTGGAGCTCTCCGGGGGCTCCTTCGCGCAGCACGCGGCCGCCGCGCAGTACGGCGCGAGCGGCGAGCACACCGCCGTGTATCTCGCCGGCAACGTGCTGGATCAGACCGGTTGGCGGGAGTTCGCGCGCGACGTGTTGCGCCAGTTCTACTCCGCCTTCAGCGCCCGCGGGGACGGTCTTTCGGCCACGTTGACCTACACCCACGCCGACAACCGACTGAACGGGCAGGGCGCGGCGCCGGTGCAGGAGCTCGCCGTGAACCGCTCGCTGGTGTTCACCGGACCGCAGTCGAACCTCAACAAGCTCGACTTCCTCACCTTGAACGGGTCGTGGGCGATCGCCGACGACTGGTCCGCGCAGGGCGTGCTCTATTACCGCGAGTATCGCCAGCGGCTGGTGAACGGCAACACCACGTCGTACGTCGCGTGCGCCTCGGCCGCCGGCTACCTATGCCAGTCCGACGGCAGCACGCCGGTCACGGACGCCGCGGGCAAGCCGCTGCCGGATCCCTCGCAGGGCGGCGGGCAGCCGATCGGGCAGAACGATTTCCAGTCGATCACGACCTTCAGCCGGGGCGCGGCGCTGCAGCTGACCAGCTCGCGGCCCGTCGCCGGGCACGAAAACGCCTTCTCGGCCGGCGCCACCTTCGATTACGCGCTGGTCGATTTCGCCTCCGGCGCGCAGCTCGGCGTGATCAATCCGGACCTGCTGGTGATGCCATCCGACTTGTTCGTGAACACGCCCGAGGGCGGCGCCTACAGCGCGACGCCGGTGGGCCTAAAGACCTTCGACCAGCACGTCGGTCTGTACGCGAAGGAGAGCTTCGACCTGACGCAGGCGCTCACGCTGACGGCGAGCGGCCGATACAACATCGCGACCATCGACCTGCGCGATCAGCGTGGCACCTTGCTCACCGGCGACAACCGCTACACCCACTTCAATCCGGCCGCAGGCTTCACCTACAAGCTGTCGCGCCGGGTCACCGGCTACGCGGGGTTCGCGCAAAACACGCGCACGCCGACGCCGAGCGAGATCGAGTGTTCGGATCCGACCCGGCCGTGTCTGCTGCCCTCGAACCTCGCGGGGGATCCGCCCACGCTGCGCCAGGTGGTGGCGCGCACGGTCGAGGCGGGCCTGCGCGGCTCGTTCGCCGCCGCGGGCCAGGACGCGGGCCGGCTCACCTGGAATGCCGGGCTGTTTCGCATCCTCTCGTCCGACGACATCTACGGGATCGCCACCTCGGTGAGCAGCGGCTATTTCCAGAACATCGGATCCACCCGCCGCCAGGGATTCGAGGGCGGCCTCGACTATGCGCGCGGTCCGTTCAAGGCGTACGCGAACTTCAGCTTCGTCGACGCGACCTTCCGCTCGCCGCTGACGCTCCCCTCGGCCTCGAATCCGTACCGCAACGCCAATGGCGACATCCAGGTGCTGCCGGGCGACCGCCTGCCGGGCATCGCGCGCCAGCGCCTGAAGGTGGGCGTCGACTACCAGGTGACGGCGGCGTTCAGCGCCGGGGCCACGGTGAGCGTCGTGGGCAACCAGAACTACTACGGCGACGAGGCCAATTATCTCGCGCCGATTCCCGGCTATCACGTGGTCGGGCTGCATGGCAGCTACCGCGCCTCCGCGCGGCTCGAGGTGTTCGGGTCGGTCGCGAACCTGCTGAACTCGCGGTACGCGACCTACGGCATCCTCGGGGATCCGACCGGCGTGGGTGCGCCCGGCATCCCGGCCGGGGCGGTCAGCAACGGACCCGGGGTCGACACGCGCTTCCAGAGTCCGGCGGCGCCCTTCGCCGTGTTCGGCGGGGTGCGCCTGACCTTCTAGGGCGCCTGGCGGAGCAAGGGGGTAGAATCGGCATTTTCGCCGCCAGCGAGTCCGCATGAACGCCGTTTCCGACGAGATTCCCGCCGGCCCGAGTCCCGAGGCGCGCGCTTTGATCGAGCGGCTGATCGCGTTCGAGACCGTGTCGCGCGACTCGAACCTCGGATTGATCGAATGGGCGCGCGACTTCCTCGAAGGCCATGGCGCACGCACGCGTCTGACCTACGATGCGAGCGCGAAGAAGGCGAACCTGTTCGCAACCCTGGGTGATTCGCCGAAGCCGGGCCTGATCCTCTCGGGCCACACGGACGTGGTGCCGGTGGACGGCCAGGCGTGGGATACCGATCCGTTCTCGGCGGTCGAGCGGGACGGCAGGCTGTACGCGCGCGGTTCGGCCGACATGAAGGGCTTCATCGGCGTCGCGCTCGCGCAGGCGCCCAAGTTCGCCGCGGCGCTCGCCGCGGGGCGGCTCGATGCGCCGCTGCACTACGCGCTCAGCTATGACGAGGAGGTCGGCTGTCTCGGCGTGCGCGGCCTGATCCGCGACCTCGAGGAGCAGGGCATCCGGCCCGCGGGCTGCGTGGTCGGCGAGCCGACCTCCATGCAGCCGATCATCGCCCACAAGGGCACGCACCGCTTTCGCTGCGCGGTGCACGGCCGCGAGGCGCACTCGAGCTACGTCACGCACGGGGTCAACGCCATCGAATATGCGGCGCGCCTGATCGTGTTCATCCGCGGCCTGGCCGAGCGGCTGGCCGAGCACGAGCAGCGCGACTACGGCTTCACGGTGCCGTATTCGACGCTGTCCACCGGTTTGATCCGCGGCGGCATCGCGGCGAACGTGGTGCCGAAGGACTGCGAGTTCCAGTTCGACATGCGCACGCTCCCGCAGGCGTCCCCGGAGGCGTTGTACCAGGAGATCCGAGCGCACGCCGAGGAACTCGCCGCGCAGATGCGGCGCGTCGATCCGCAGGCGGGCATCGATCTGACCTGGGCGAGCCAGACCGTGGGATTGGCCGCGGCCGAGACCGATGCGCTCGTGCAGTGGGCCATGCGCCTTTCCGGCGTTCATTCCGTGGGCAAGGTCTCCTACGGCACCGAGGCGGGCCTGTTCCAGCAGATGGGGGTGCCCGCGGTGATCTGCGGACCCGGCGACATCGCGCAGGCCCATCGGCCCAACGAGTTCGTGGCGCTCGATCAGCTGGCGCGCTGCGAGGCGTTCATGGGCGGCATTCTCGCGGGCGGCTTCGCCGTATGAGCGCCGGCCTCGCCGCCGGCGCCCGGGTGGTCAAGGGCGCGTGTCCGCACGACTGCCCGGACACCTGCGCGCTCGAGGTGCTGGTCGAGGACGGCGTGGCCGTCAAGGTCTCGGGGGCGGCCGACCACCCGCCGACGGCCGGCGTGCTGTGCA
>JAJXZV010000115.1 GCA_021779875.1 Pseudomonadota bacterium | reverse complement strand
GCTCGCGGCACCGCACATCATCCTCGCCACCGGCGCGCGCGCCCGCGAGCTGCCGGGCATCGAGGCCGACGGCAAGCTGATCTGGACCTACCGCCACGCCATGGTGCCCCCGGCGATGCCCCGCTCGCTGCTGGTCATCGGCTCGGGCGCCATCGGCATCGAGTTCGCGAGCTTCTTTCGCAACATGGGCGCGGCCGTCACCGTGGTCGAGGTGATGGACCGCGTGCTGCCGGTGGAGGACGAGGAAATCTCGGCTTTCGCCAGGAAATCCTTCGAGAAACAGGGCATGACCATCCTCACCGCGGCGTCGGTGAAGGCGGTGCGGAAAGCGGCCGACAGCGTCACCGTCGTGGTCGAGGCCGGCGGCAAGACGCAGGAGATCACGGTCGATCGCGTGATTTCCGCGGTCGGCATCGTCGGCAACGTGGAGAATCTCGGCCTCGAGGGATCCCGCGTGAAGGTCGAACGCACGCATGTGGTGATCGACGAATACGGCCGCACCGGCGAGCCCGGCATCTACGCCATCGGCGACCTGGCGGGGCCGCCCTGGCTCGCGCACAAGGCGAGCCACGAGGGCGTGGTCTGCGTCGAGCAGATCGCCGGCCTGCATCCACACCCGCTCGACTGGAGCAACATCCCGGGCTGCACCTACTGCATGCCGCAGGTCGCCTCGGTCGGCTGGACCGAGGCCCGGGCGAAGGCGGCCGGGCGCAAGGTGCGGGTCGGCCGCTTCCCGTTCATCGGCAACGGCAAGGCGATCGCGATGGGCGAGGCGGAGGGCATGGTGAAGACCGTGTTCGACGCCGAGACCGGCGAGCTGCTCGGCGCGCACATGGCCGGCGCCGAGGTCACCGAGATGATCCAGGGCTACGCCATCGCCCGCACGCTGGAGTCGACCGAGGCCGAGCTGATGCACACCGTCTTCCCGCATCCGACGATCAGCGAGACCATGCACGAGGCCGTGCTTGACGCCTACGGGCGGGTTGTCCACTTCTGAGCCATGGACACCCCGGTTTCGACCCGGACCGTGATCGACCACCGCAAGGCCGGCGCCGCCCGGCATCCGGAAAAGGCCGCGCGCCCGGACCACCCGATCGCCCGCAAGCCGGCCTGGATCCGGGTGAAGGCGCCGACCCACCCGGTCTATCACGAGACCCGCGACCTGCTGCGCGCCAACCGCCTGGTGACGGTGTGCGAGGAGGCGGCCTGCCCCAATGTCGGCGAGTGCTGGTCGCAGCGCCACGCCACCATGATGATCATGGGCGACACCTGCACGCGCGCCTGCGCCTTCTGCAACGTCGCCACCGGCCAGCCGCAGCCACTCGATGCCGACGAGCCGCGCCGGGTGGCCGACGCGGTGGCGCGGCTCGGCCTGCGCCACGTCGTCATCACCTCGGTTGACCGCGACGATCTCGCCGATGGCGGAGCGGCGCATTTCGCCGCCACGATCCGCGCCGTCCGTGCCGGCGCTCCGGGGACGACGATCGAGATCCTGACGCCGGATTTCCTGCGCAAGGAGGGGGCGGGCGAGATCGTCGCCGCGGCACCGCCGGACGTCTTCAACCACAACCTCGAGACGGTGCCGCGCCTCTACCCGGCGATCCGTCCGGGCGCGCGCTACTACCAGTCGCTGCGCCTGCTCGACCGGATGAAGTCGCTCGCGCCCGGCCTGTTCACCAAGTCCGGCCTCATGGTCGGCCTCGGCGAGGCGCGCGCGGAGGTGATGCAGGTGATGGACGACCTGCGCATCGCCGGCGTCGATTTCCTGACCATCGGCCAGTATCTGCAGCCGACGGTCAAGCACGCCGCCGTCGCCGAGTTCGTTCCGCCGGCGATGTTCGAGGAATACGCCTCCCTCGCCCGTGCCCGCGGCTTCCTGATGGTCTCGGCAAGCCCGCTCACGCGCTCCTCCTATCACGCCGATCAGGATTTCGCGGCTCTGCGTGCCGCCCGCGCGGCCGGCTGATGCCGCGCCACGCGGAAATCCGCACCGTTCCCTGGAGCTGCGAGCAGCTTTTCGATCTGGTCGCCGATGTCGGCCGCTATCCCGAGTTCCTGCCCTGGTGCGTCGGGGCGCGGGTGCGGTCGCGCACCGAGACGCAGATGATCGCCGACCTCACCATCGGCTTCGGCCCGTTCCGCGAGCGCTTCACCAGCCGGGTGACCCTGGAACGGCCGCGCTGCATCAACGTCACCTACGAGAACGGACCGTTTCACTACCTTACCAATCACTGGCTCTTCGAACCCGCGGGAACCGGCTGCCGGATCGATTTCCACGTCGATTTCGAGTTTCGCAGCCGCGTGCTCAAGGCCGCGATCGGCGTGGTGTTCGCCGAGGCCGTGCATCGCATGGTCAGCGCCTTCCTGCGGCGCGCCAGCGTCGTCTATGGCCGGTCCTCGGCCCCCAAGCCGCCCGCATCCGTGCAGCCCGACGCCGCGTGACAGCGTTCGCGCAGGCGGGCATGCCGGCCATGATCCCGATCCGGCCTGGCTTCCGCGCGCCCACTGGCCAACCGGCGGCCAAGGTGGTCTATTTCCGCCGGCTGGAGGGCGTCGGTCCGCCGACCTGACCGGCCGCGAGCCCGATTCACTCACAGCCGGAAACCAGAACCACATGGTCCATGCTCCGCCACGCCCCGCGCCAGGCCTGCCGCCGGTGCGGGTCAACCTTTATTCCGATACCCAGTCGCTGCCGACGGCGGCGATGAAGGCGGCGATGATGGCGGCCGAGCTCGGCGACGAGCAGGCGGGGCTCGACCCCACCGTCGATGCGCTGTGCGACCGCATGGCCAGGCTGCTCGGCAAGGAAGCCGCGGTGTTCCTGCCCAGCGGGACGATGTGCAACCAGATCGCGATCCTCACCCATTGCCGCCCCGGCGACGAGATCCTGGCGCACCAGACCGCGCATATCCTCACCAGCGAGGGCGGCGGGGGTGCGGCGCTGACGGGAGTGCAGATCACCGGTCTGCCCGGCGAGGGCGGGCAGTTCGAGGTCGCGGCGCTCGATGCCGCGCTGCGCGCGAAGACCCGCTACGCCATGCCGCAGGTGCTGGTCGAGGTGGAGCAGACCGCCAATACCGGCGGCGGCACGGTCTGGCCGCTGGCGCGGCTGCGCGCGGTCGCCGACTGGGCGCACGCACATGGCATGGCGACGCACATGGACGGGGCACGGCTGATGAACGCGGCGGTGGCCGCCGGCGTTGCCGCGGCCGAGATGGCCGTCGGCTACGACAGCGTGTGGCTCGACTTCACCAAGGGGCTCGGCGCGCCGCTCGGCGCCGTGCTGTGCGGCCCGGCCGCCTTCATCGATGCCGCCTGGCGCTGGAAGCAGCGGCTCGGCGGCTCGATGCGCCAGGCCGGCATCTGTGCCGCCGCCTGCCTCTATGCGCTCGACCACCATGTCGAGCGTCTCGCCGAGGACCACGCCAACGCCCGGCGCTTCGCCGCGGGGCTGGCGCAGCTTCCGGGCTTCGAGGTGCAGACACCGCAGACCAACCTGGTGTTCTTCAAACCCTCGGGCGCGGGCATGAGCGCGGAGGCGCTCGCTGCCAAGGCACGCGCGCGCGGCATCGCCTTTTCGGTGATGGGCCCGCGCGGGCGCGCCTGCATGCATCTCGACGTTGACCAGGCCGGGGTGGACGAGGCGCTCGGCGTGATCCGCGAGATCGTCGGCAACTGAGGCGCGGGCGGGCGGGAAGGGCGGCGCGCGCCGG
>JAJXZV010000138.1 GCA_021779875.1 Pseudomonadota bacterium | reverse complement strand
CGCCGTGTCCACCGGGATCGGCTCGCAGGTGCAGCGGCCGCTGGCGCTGGTCGTGGTCGGCGGCATGCTGCTCGCCCCGGTGCTGATCCTGCTGGTGCTGCCGGTGCTGGTCCTGCGCTTCTCGACCGCGCGGGAGACACCGCAGGAGACACCGCAGGACCCGCAGCAAGAGGGCACGCCATGAGGCGCCCGGTGCTCGCGGCGACCGCCGGGGCCGTGTTGGCCGCCACGCTCGGCGCCTGCGTCGGGCCCAATTTCCATCGCCCGACGCCGCCTAAGGTCGAGCGCTTCACGGCCGAGCCGCTGCCCGCGGCCACGACGGCCGCGCCCGGTCCGGACGGCGCGGCGCAGCGCTTCCTGAGCGACGCGGAGCTGCCGCGCCGCTGGTGGACGCTGTTCGGCTCGGCGCCGCTCGATGCGCTGGTGGACCAGGCGCTCGCCGCCAATCCGAGCGTGCACGCCGCGCAGGCGGCGCTGCGCCAGGCGAACGAGCTCACGGCCGCGCAGCGCGGCTCCTTCCTGCCCGCCGTGCAGGCGGGCTTCGACGCCAGCCGCCAGCAGCAGGCGACCGGCGTGCTCGCGCCGAACCTCGCCTCGGGCGCCTCGATCTACAACCTGTACACCCCGCAGGTGACGGTCACCTACGTGCCCGACCTGTTCGGCGCCAACCGGCGGCTGGTCGAGGCCCTGGCGGCGCAGGCCGAGATGAGCCGATTCCAGCTCGAGGCCACGTACCTGACCCTGGCGGCCAACGTGGTCGCCGCGGCGATCCAGGAGGCGGGGCTACGCGCGCAGATCGCCGCCACCACGCGGGTCGTCGACCTGGAACGCGAGGCCCTCGCGGTGATGCGCCGGGAGCTCGAGCTCGGGGCCATCGCCGAGGCCGACGTGTATGCGCAGGACGCGGCCCTCGCCAACCTCGAGACGACGCTGCCGCCGCTGCAGCGGCAGTGGCAGCAGACCCGTGACCTGCTCGCCGCGCTCACCGGTCGACTGCCCGCGAACTACGACGCGGCGCCGCTCGACCTCGACGACCTGACCCTGCCGCAGGACCTGCCGCTCGGCGTGCCGTCACGACTGGTGGAACGCCGCCCCGACGTGCGCGCCGCCGAAGCCGCACTGCACTCGGCGACGGCCAGCGTCGGAGTGGCGATCGCCGACCTGCTGCCGCAGGTGACCCTGACCGGCACCGTGGGCAGTTCGGCGACCGCGATGAGCGATCTGTTCAAGGCCGGGACCGGCTTCTGGAGCGTGGGCGCAAGCGCGGCGCAGACCTTGTTCGCGGGCGGCACGCTGCTCCACCGCAAGCGCGCCGCGGACGCCGCGCTCGAGCAGGCGGCCGCCACCTACAAGGCCACGGTGCTCACCGCGTTTCAGAACGTGGCGGACGCCCTGCACGCACTCGGCACCGATGCGGACGCGCTGCGCGCGGCTGCCCGCGCCGCCGACGCGGCCGAGAAGAGCCTGAGCGTGGCCCGTCGGCAGCTCGAACTCGGCTCGGTCAGCTACCTCGGGCTGCTGACCGCCGAGCAAGCCGACCAACAGGCGCTGGTGACGCTCGCCCAGGCCCGAGCCGCCCGCCTCGCCGACACAGCCGCCCTGTTTCAGGCGCTCGGCGGCTCGCTCGCCCCGGCCGGCCGCTGAGGCGGACGGCCGTCGAGGCGCGCGGCACCGCGGCTCGGCGGGCACCGTCCGTTTTGGCGTTTGCCCGCCGATCGGGCAAACTAGGCGGCTCGGGATTCGCTGGAATTCTCGGCGCCCCATCAATCTTTCAAGGAGCGACCGGCATGTGTGGCATCGTGGGCGTGGTCGCAGAGCGCAACGCCGTTCCCATCCTCATCGAGGGCTTGCGGCGCCTGGAATATCGCGGCTACGACTCCGCCGGTCTCGCGGTGCTCGAGCCGGGTCACCGCCTGGGGCGGGTGCGCACCGTGGGCAAGGTCAAGGCGCTCGAGGAGGCGCTTGCCGCGGCGCCGGTCGCCGGCGGCGTCGGCATCGCCCACACCCGCTGGGCGACGCACGGCGTGCCCACCACGTTGAACGCGCACCCGCACGTCTCACGCGACGGCATCGCCATCGTGCACAACGGCATCATCGAGAATCACGAGGCCCTGCGCGCCGGGCTCTTAGACCTCGGCTACTCCTTCAGCTCCGAGACCGACACCGAGGTCATCGCGCATCGCATCCATCACCACCTCGGAGCGAGCCCGGATCTGTTCACTGCGGTGCGCAAGACGGTGGCGGAACTGCGCGGCGCCTATGCGCTCGCGGTGATCTGCGAGCGCGATCCGGAGTGCGTGGTGGTCGCGCGCGAGGGCTGCCCGGTGGTCATCGGCCTGGGCATCGACGAGAACTTCGTGGCTTCCGACGTCGCGGCCCTGCTGCCCGTGACCCGGCGGTTCGTGTTCCTCGAGGAGGGCGACGTTGCCGAGATCCGCCGCCGGTCGGTGAAGATCACCGACGCGGCCGGCCGCGTCGCGAGCCGCCCGATGCGCGAGAGCGAGCTGCCCGCCGACGCCGTGGAGCGCGGCCAGTACCGGCATTACATGCTCAAGGAGATCCACGAGCAGCCGCGCGCGGTCGCGCAGACGCTCGACGAGCGGGTGGCCGGCGCGCATCTGCTCGACGCCGCCTTCGGCCCGACGGCGCAGCAGGTCTTCAAGCGGGTCAAGGCCGTGCACATCGCCGCCTGCGGCACCAGCTATCACGCCGGTCTGGTCGCGAGCTATCTCATCGAGGAACTCTGCCGCATCCCGGCCCGTGTCGAAATCGCGAGCGAGTACCGCTACCGCCAGCCGGTGATCACCCCGGACACCCTGTTCGTGACCCTGTCGCAGTCCGGCGAGACCGCGGACACGCTCGCCGCGCTGCGCAACGCCAAGCAGGCGGGCTACCTCGCGACGCTCGCGATCTGCAACGTGGCGGAGAGCTCGATGGTGCGCGAGTCCGAGCTCGTGCTCCTGACCCGCGCCGGCCCCGAGATCGGCGTGGCCTCGACCAAGGCGTTCACCACCCAGCTCACGGCGGCCGCCATGCTGGCCATCGCGCTCGCGAAGCAGGGCCGCATCGACGCGGCGGCCGAACAGGCGCTCGTGACCCAGCTGCTCGCGCTGCCGGGGCTGATGGAGAAGACCCTGCAGCTCGATGCGGCGGTGGCGCACCTCGCCGAATCATTGGTCGACAAGCAGCATGCCCTGTTTCTCGGCCGCGGTCCGCTGTACGCCATCGCCATGGAGGGCGCGCTCAAGCTCAAGGAGATCTCCTACATCCACGCCGAGGCCTACGCCGCCGCCGAGCTCAAGCACGGGCCGCTCGCGCTGGTCGACGAGGAGATGCCGGTAATCGCGGTGGCGCCCAACAACGAACTGCTCGAGAAGCTCAAGTCGAATCTCCAGGAAGTGCGGGCGCGCGGCGGCAAGCTGATCGTGTTCGCCGACCCGCTCGCCGGGATGACCCGCTCCGAGGGCGTCACGGTGCTGCACCTGCCGGTCTCCGCCACCGCGCTGCAGGCGCCCGCGCTGTTCGCACTGCCGCTGCAGCTGCTCGCGTATCACGTCGCGGTGCTCAAGGGCACCGACGTCGATCAGCCGCGCAATCTCGCGAAGAGTCTGACGGTGGAGTGAGTTGGCTGGTGGAGAAGGAAAATTATCGATTGCGCCTGGACAGCGCAACTAGCAGACCATCATCTTCACATTCCTGGCCGATTCCCGTCCCTGCAT
>JAJXZV010000106.1 GCA_021779875.1 Pseudomonadota bacterium | reverse complement strand
CCGCGTGGGCGCCGGCTTCGCCGCGTCCGCCGCGCGGGCTGCCGCCGCCTGGTCGCTCGCCCGCGCCGCGTCCTTGCTCGCGCGCGGATAGAACTCGCGCACCGCCTCGAGGATCGCGTCCGCCTCCAGGTCCGTGCCGATGACGCCGAGACGCAGCAGGTAGCGCGTGCGGCCGGCCTGCGTGTGCATCAGTTGGTAGACCCGCAGCCCCTCGAAACGCAGCAGATCCTTCGGCGGGGCTCCGATCGGCGCATCGGATGTTCTCAGCGTGATCACGAACGGACCGGAATCCGCAACCTGCGCGCGCACGACCGGCCGTTCGAACAGGTCGTCGATGCTCAGATGCCATATGTCGCCAGACACACGCGTATTGCCGTCTCGGGCCACGCTTCCGTCCTCAAGTCGTTCTTCGCGATGGGCCGTGTCATTCTCCCGAACGGCGGCGCCCATGGATATGGTGGTCGTCCTCCGCGAGCCGCGAGCGTGTCGCAGAATCGAAAATAAGGCACGTCCCGGGCGCGTTATGTCACACGCGCTGCGGGCGCGCACGGCCGGCGTAGTCGGCCACCTGCTCGAGAGACATGGCCTCGAAGAGACCGTCGATGGCCGCTTCGTCGACGTTCAAGGTCAGGGCGATGCGTAGGCGGGCCATGCCGGCGGGCACCGTCGGCGGACGTATCGCGCGCACGTCATAGCCGCGGGCACGGATCCGCGATGCCAGTTCCACCGCCGCCCGGTCCTCGCCGATGATGATGGGCAGGATGTGCGATCCCGATCCCGCGAGACCGAACGCACGCCGGAGGGCGGCGTGCGCGTGCTCCACGAGTCCCGCCAACCGCGCCCGCCGCTCGTCGCCGTGCTCGCAGATCGACATCGCCGCCCGGGTGACGGCCGCCAGCAGCGGCGACGGCGCGGTCGAGAAGATGAACGGGCGGGCGCGATTGACCAGAAAGTCGGCGAGCACCCGCGGACCGCAGACGAACGCCCCCGCGGTCCCGAGGGCCTTGCCGCAGGTGTGCAGGGTGACCACGTTCTCCCGTCCTTCGAGGAATGCCGCGCGCCCTCGACCCTTCGGACCCAGCACGCCGGTGGCGTGCGCCTCGTCGATCACGAGGATCGCTTCACGGCGGGCCGCGAGCGCATCGAGCTCGGCCAGATTCGGTCCGTCGCCATCCATGCTGTACAGGCTCTCCACCGCGATCCACACCCGCCCAGCGCCCCCTTGGGAACGCCACCGGGCGATGGCGTCCTCGATGCCTTGGACGCTGTTGTGGGGAGCGGAGACGATCTCGGCCCGTCCGCGCCGCATGCCGTCGTGTACGCTGGCATGCACGAATTCGTCGTGGACGACCAGATCGCCGCGTTGCGGAGCGGCGCCGAAGAGCGCCAGATTGGCCGCGTACCCGCTGCCGAAGTAAAGGGCCGACGGCGCGCCGAAGTACCGCGCCGCCGCGTCCTCCAGCGCCTCGTGTTCGGGATGATTCCCGCGCAGCAGCCGCGACCCGCCGGCACCGATCGGCACACCGCGACGCGCCGCCTCCAGTGCGCTGTCGCGCAGCTCCGGCGAGGCGGCGAGACCCAGATAGTCGTTCGAGGAGAAGTCCCGGCCGGACGCCGCCGCGAGCGCACGGCGGCGTCCGCGCGAGGACAGAGACTCGAGGTCGCGCGCAAGATGCGCGAACGGACCTTCATGTTCGCCGGCGGGAATCATCGTCCATCCATGATGCACGCTTTGATCCTCCGCCACCAAGCCGCGCGCCGAGTGACCTGCGCCGGGCGATCAGGCAGACTACCGCCTTCACACGGCGGCGCCGGTCCGCACGGAGATCCATCCTGAGCGACAGAATCACCCGCCGCGAATTCGTCGACGGCGTTGCCCGCAGCGTCGTACTGGGCGCCACCCTGCCCTCCCTGGTCCGCGCGGCGCCGCCGGACGCCGCCCCCTACCCGCCCGGCGCCACCGGGCTGCACGGCAGCCGTCCCGAGGACCTCGTCACCGCGCATGCGGTGCGCGACGGCCTGCGGTATCGGATGGAGGACTACCCGGTGGACGAGACGGTCGATCTCGTGGTCATCGGCTCGGGGCTCGGCGGCCTGACCGCCGCCCACTGCGTCAGTCGGGAGCGGCCGCGGGCCCGGATCCTCATCCTCGACAATCACGATGATTTCGGCGGTCACGCGCGCCGCAACGAATTCGACGTCGACGGCCGCCGGCTGATCGGCTACGGCGGCAGCGAGTCGATCCAGTCGCCGTACAGCGAGTGGCCCGCCCACGCGACCCGGGTGCTCGGGCAGATCGGCATTTCGGTCGAGCGCCTGGCCGCCGCGATGGATCTCGACCTGTATCCGGGCCTCGGTCTTTCCTCCGGTGTGCTGTTCCAGCGCGAGACCTTCGGCGAGGACAAACTGGTCGCCGGCGATCCGCAGCGCTCCCTGCCGACCGACGTGCCGGCCGCCAAGCACAACGGGCGTCCGATCGCGGACTTCGTCGCGGACATTCCCGTGTCCGCCGAGCAGAAGGCACGGCTGATCGCGCTGTACGAATCCCGACGCGACGTGCTCGCGGGCAAGTCCCGGGCCGAGAAGCTGCACCTGCTGTCGCACGTCTCCTACCTCGATTACCTGCGCACCTACTGGGGTCTCGACGAGAAGAGCCTCAAGATGTTCCGCGGCCGCACCTGCGACCTGTTCGGCGCGCCCGCCGACGCGATCCCGGCGCGCGACTGCACGGACTGCGAGTATCCGGGATTCGCCGGCCTCGATCTGGGACCCGCCGGCGAGTACAGCTACGAACGGGAGCCCTACATCTATCACTTCCCCGACGGCAACGCGGGCATCGCGCGCTCGTTCGTCCGGGAGCTGATCCCCGGCGTCGCGCCCGGCCGCACGATGGACGACGTCGTGACCGCGCCGTTCGACTACGGCCGCCTCGACGTCGCCGGCAATCCGGTGCGCCTGCGCCTCTCGAGCACGGCCGTGCAGGTGCGCCACGCCGGCAAGTCGGCCGTCGACGTGCTGTACGCCAAGGGCGGCGCCGTGCGCCGCGTGCGGGCCGGGCACGTGGTCTACTCGGGCTACGAGACCATGCTGCCCTACATCTGCCCCGACCTCGGAGCGGCCCAGCGGGAAGCCGTCGCGGCCTGCGTCAAGGCGCCGCTCGTGTACGTGAACGTGGCGCTGCGCAACTGGCGGCCGTGGGCGCAGCGCGGCGTGCACAACATCAACAATCCGGCGGGCTTCTACTCGGTCTTCAAGCTCGACTACCCGGTCAGCCTGGGCGACTACCGCTGCGCGAAGACGCCCGACGAGCCCGTGATCGTGCACTTCGTCTACGTTCCGCGCTCGCCCGACGCGATTCCCGATCGCCGGCTCGCGCTGCGCGCCGCCCGGACGGTGCTGTACGGCATGCCGTACTCGGCGTTCGAGACCGCCGCGAAGGACGAACTCACCCGCGCGCTCGGCCCCGGCGGATTCGTCGCGGAACGCGACATCGCCGCGATCACCGTCAACCGCTGGGGACACGGCTATGCCTACGACTCGAACTCGCTGTACGACACGCCGAAGGACCAGGCGATGCAGAAGCTCGGCCGGCAACCCCTCGGCCGCATCAGCATCGGCGGCTCGGACGCGGCCTGGTCCGCCTATGCGCACGACGCCATCGAGCAGGGGTACCTCGCCGCGCACCATGCGCTGGCGCACGCCTGAGCCCGCCATGGATTTGGCCTAGCCGGCGCCGGGCAACGGCGCTCGGCTGGGCAATGGGGCTCGAAAGGCATAAGATCGGGCGCATTGGGGAGACCGGGCGGCACCACGGTGGCGCCCTGAAAGAACGAACAATCCTTGGGGGGACGACCTCGTGCACAAGGAACGGGCTGCAATCCCTTTCGCCGGCGCCGCGCTCGCGCTGGCGTGGCTGGGCGCTTCGCCGGCGGCGCGCGGCGACGTGACCATCGAGCGCAGCACCGCGCTCGACGTGGCCTCCATGGTCCGCATGCACGGCACCTCCACCGACAGCATCACGGCCGATAAGAAACGCACCGACAGCGAGTCCCACTGCGAGGGAATGATGTCCATGCTCTGCGGCAATCTGCGCGGGGGCGAGATCGTGCGCCTGGACCGGGACGTGACCTGGCACCTGGAGCCGGACAAGAGGCGCTACCGTGAGGACCCGTTCGCGACGCCGGAGCAATTGCGGCTCATGCGGTCCCGGGCGCAGGCGCTGGCCGCCAAGATGCAGGCGTGTCCCGTGCCGCAGAGTCAGACGCCCATCGACCGCTCGAAGTGCGAAATGTCGCCGCCGACCGTGGACGTGCGCCGGACCGACGAGACGAACGTCATCGCCGGACACGACGCCCGGCACAGCATCGTGAGCCTGACGCAGAACTGCACCGACCGCCAAACGGGCGACGTCTGCGCCACGGTGGTCGCCCTCGACGTGTGGCTGACCGAAGACCCCCTGCCGGGCGTCGCCGACCAAAAGGCATTCCAGCAGGCGTACGCCCGGAAGCTCGGTTTGGACGATCCTCAGGGCGTGATGGGCGGCGCCGCGGCCAAATTCCTCGCCGCGTACCAGTCGCAGATCAAGCAGATCGCCGACAAGTCGAGCGACCTGCAGGGACAGCCGCTGCGCAGCGTGATTCGCATTCTGGTCGGCGGCGAGCACTGCGCGGCCGCGGCCAAGATGCGCGATCAGGGCGCGTCCGCGGGCTCGGGCACCTTGGCCGACGCCTCGCAGGCAGGCGCGAATGCGGCCGCCGGTTCGGCCCAGGCGGCCGCCACAGGGGCGGCGCAGGATGCGGTGAGCCACGCGGCGGGAACGGGCGTCGCGGGATCCATCCTCGGATCCGCGGTGGGCGCCTCGGTGGGCAAGGTGATGGGCGGACTGTTCAGCAAGAAGAAGACGTCGGATCCCGCCCCCGCGCCGGCGCCCGCCGCGGCGGCCGCACCGTCCCCCGACCCGTTCGCCGCGCTGGCCCCGGTGGCCCGTTTCACCATCGAGACAGTGTCCATCCGCACCGATACCATCGCCGCGGACCGCTTCGACATACCCTCCGGGTGGACCCGGGAGACGCCGAAGCCGAGCACCGCCGCCGACCGGGAATTCACCTGTCCGGGTGCGGCGCCTTAGGCGGCGCCGTCTCGACGGCCGGCGGGGGCGCCTAGTCGCCCGGCTTCAGGACCTCGATCACCCGCGCGCCGCCTTGCGGAAGCCGTTGTTGGAGGTGTGATCCCCGGCACGCCAGCGCGCGAGCTCCGCATGAGCCGTGCGCCGGCGCTGCGCCGCATCCACCGCCGCCGCCGGGTTGTCCATGGTGAACTCGAGAATCATGCCGTCCGGGTCGGTGACGTACACGGAGCGGCAGTAGCCGTGCTCGAGCACGTAGGTCTGCGGCTCCTTGTAGCCGGCCGCGGCGATGCGCTGCTCGATGTCCCTCTGCGTCTCGTGATCGACGTTGAGGGCGATGTGCCGGAACGGCGAACTCGGCAGCGGCGGGCCGAAGAGCGCCTGATCCTCCGGGTTTGCGAAGTTGAAGAACGCGAGGGCGCTGCCGTCGCCGAGCCCGAAGAACAGGTGGCAATAGACACGTTCGGAGCCGAACAGCTCGTCGATCTCGCACCAGGTGGCGACCAGCGGCAGCCCGATCACCTCCTCGTAGAACTTGCGGGTCGCCTCCAGATCCTTCGCGACGTAGGCCGTATGGTGTAGCCGGGACGGCAGCTTCGCTGTGGTGGTCATCTCGCGTGTCTCCGTGTCAGAAGTGATAGGTGTAGTCGACGCCGTACATGCGCGGCGGGGCCCTCCATAGGAAGCCGCCCGGGGAGAACTCTGCATTGTAGAGTTTGTTGGTCAGATTCTTCGACCACGCCATGAGCGACCAGCGTGTGGCGTCGAGCCCGGTGCGCAGGTCGACCAGCGACACCGGATCGCGGGAAGTCACGTTGTACGGGTCCCACCAGGTGCGGCCCAGGTATCGGTAGTCGACGCGCACCACCCCGTTGATCTCCCCGCGCAAGGGCTGGTGATACTGGGCTCCGGCGTTGAAGGTGTCCTTGGTCACCAGCGGCGCCTGGTTGCCGATAACCGTCCGGTCCGCCATGTTCGTGATCTTGCTGTCCGTGTACCCCGCGCTCGCGTACAGGTCCAGGTGGTCCGTGGCCTTGGCGTTGATCGCCAGTTCGGCACCCTTGTAGGTCGCGTCGAGATTGCCGAGGTTCTGGGTCGAATTGGCCGGCAGAAACACGAAGAAATATCCGTTGTGCGACTTGGTGTCGAACAGGCTGAAGTCGACGTTCACACGGCGCTCCAACATCTGGCTCTTCATGCCCACCTCCCACGTGTCGGCGACCTCCCCCGCGAACAGGTCGTTCACGCCGAGCACGTTGTTGGCGCGGGCGACGGCGCCCACGCCGGTCTGGTTGAAGCCGCCGCTGCGAAAGCCGCGGCTCCAGCCGCCGTACAGGGTGAGGTCGTCCGCGGGCTTGTAGCGCAGCGTGCCTTTCGGCTGCAATTCGCTCCAGGTGTGCTTGCGGACCTCGCCGCTGTAGGAGTCGGCCGGATCTGGCAGGAACGCGGTCGGCGTGTTGGTCGTGTTCTGCCGCTCGTCCTGGTCATAACGCGCCGCGACGTCGAGCTCCCACTGCCGCGAGATCTCGTAGGTCGCGTCGCCGAACAGCGCCCAGGCATTGTTGTTCTGGGTGTCCGCCAGGAACGTGAAGCTTCGGTTCGGACCCGTCAGCCGCGGCGTCTCGTAGACCGGAAAGACGCCCGCGCCGGTGTCGACCATGTTGCCGGTGGAGATGAAACGGTCCGTATGGACGAAATAGGCGCCGGCGAGCCAGTTGAACCGATCGCTGGTCGGCGAGGTGAAGCGCAGCTCCTGACTGAAGGCTTTGACGTTCAGGAACTGACTTTGATTCAGGTCGAAGCCGAGCAACGCGTGGTAGATGGAGTCGGCTATGGGGCGGAAATCGTACGCGTCGCCGGTCGCGATCTCCTTGGTGACGTTGTACGCCGAGATCGAGGTGATGGTGCCATAGGGCCGCTTGATGTCGATCTTGAGGGCCGTGTCGAAAATGTCCCTGTTGTCCTCGCCCGGATTGTTCACGGTGATCGGCGTGGAGACGTTGTTCGCATCCGGGGGCGTGGTGAAGGTGCTGAACGGATTCGCCTCATTCGCCCTCGGGATGACGAAATAGAACGCCTGGGTGTGCAGGTAGGACCCGGACACCCGCAGATCGGCGGTGAAGTCGTCGCTCGGCTCCCACAGCAGGCGCATGCGACCGGAGTAGTCCCGCGCGGGGTCGGCCTTCTGGTGCAGGTACGTGTTCTCGAGGAAGCCCCCGGTATTGTAGAAGTTCGCCGAAGCGGCGAAC
Source organism: Pseudomonadota bacterium (assembly GCA_021779875.1). GTDB lineage: Bacteria > Pseudomonadota > Gammaproteobacteria > Steroidobacterales > Steroidobacteraceae > Bog-1198. The sequence goes on along the minus strand of JAJXZV010000106.1, from coordinate 7,392 downwards.
TTCAAGGTCTTCGAGTCGTTCAGGGGTCCGCTGAGCGCGAGCTGCGCCCGTTCGGAATCGCCGTTGCCGACGCCGACCCGCGCGGTGCCGGCCCACTCGTCGCCCGGCTCCTTGGTGCGGATGATGATCGCGCCGCCGATGGCATTGCGGCCGTAAAGGGCGCCTTGCGGACCCTTCAGCACCTCGATCTGCTGGATGTCGAACAGCTCCTGATCGAACTCCGCCGGATTGGTCTCGAGCACCCCGTCCACCAGGACCGCGACGGAGGGCTCGCTGTTTCGGGCCTGCGAGATGCCGCGCACCGTCACGAACGCGCTGCCGGCGTTCTGGGTCTCGACCAGGGTCATGTTGGGAATCATCGCGATGAAGTCGCCGGGCTTCTCGATGCCCGCCGCCTCGATCGCCTGTTCCGTGAAGACGTTCAGCGTGATCGGAACGTCCCGGTAGGTCTCGTCACGCTTTCGTGCGGTGACGGTGATCTCCTCCAAGTCGGCGGCCGCACCGGGTGCGGTCTGCGCCTGCGCCGGCGGTGTGGACGCCGCGGCCGTCAGAGTCGCCAAGGCGGCGACCCATCTCCCCCTGAATAGGCTCATCGTTGTTCGCTCCCCATGTGAAAATCATCGTAGTTATCCGAAATCCGACGCAGTCCCGTTCCTTGCTCTTCGTTCGATCCGGCGCTCCCTCAGCCGCAATTCCCGCCGTCCGCGGCGGGCCAGCGCTCACCGCGCGCCAACGCGTCGCGGATCCGATCTCCGTGCTCGTCCAGAATCGGTGCCGCCCGCACGGAGCCGCGGCGTTCGCCGCCGAATTGCACCGCCGGCCGCACCGAGCGGCTGCCGCCGTGCGCGCCCTCGACCGGGACGATCAGGCCGAGGTGCTCGACCTGCGGGTCGTGGGTGACCTCGTCGATGCTGTTCACGGGCGCGTACGGCACGTCGTTGCGGCCGAGCGCCTCGACCCAGTGGGCCAGCGAGTGGCGCGAGAAGCGCCGATCGAGTTCGGCGTTGAGCTGTTCGTAGTTGGCGATGCGCGCCGCGCGCGTCGCGAATCGCGCGTCGCCGCGCAGGTCCGCCGCGTCCAGGGCGCCGACCAGCCCGTCCCAGAATTTCTCCAGAGACGACAGGTGAATGGCGAGGAGCCGGCGGTCCGCCGTGCGCAGGATGTAAGCCTGCGCCAGCCGCGGGCGATCGCTCGACGCGGGCGCCTGCCCGAGCGCGAAGTAGGCGGCGAACGGCTCGACCGCGAAGTGGGCCATGGCCTCGAGCATCGACACCTCGACCAGGGTTCCCCGGGAGGTGCGCCCCCGCTGCACCAGCGCACCGAGCACGCCGTACGCAGCGTAGATGCCGGTGATCGCGTCGGCGAGCGCGGGACCCAGGAACCGCGGACGGTCCGCATCGACGACGACGCTCAGGAACCCGCTCAGCGCCTGCGCGACCGAATCGTAGCTCGGGCGCTCCGCGTACGGACCGCTCGAGCCGAAGCCGCTGATCGAGGCGTAGATCAGGCGGGGATTGAGCGCGAGCAGACGCTCGCTGCCGGCCCCCAGGCGCTCCGCGGTGCCGGGTCTGAAATTCTGGATGAAGACGTCGGCATCGCGCACCAGGCCGTCGAACACGCCCCGGTCCCGCGCCGCCTTCATGTCGAGCGCGATGCTGCGCTTGTTGCGGTTGTAGGCCTGGAAGTGCGGCGAGTAGTGCTCCCCCTGATAGCTGCGGTACGGGTCGCCGTCGGGGCTCTCCACCTTGATCACGTCGGCGCCGAGGTCGGCGAGCATCATCCCGGCGCACGGTCCGGTGATGAACGTGCCCTGCTCGACGACGCGGATGCCGCTCAATGCGCCGCCCAGGTGAAACGGATCCCGCCCGTCACTCATGGCTCGGCTCGAATCCGGGGGGCGCGTCCCCGTCGTAGCTGATCGCGGCGGCCGCCGCATGCGACAGGACGAAGCCGATCGGCCGCTGCTGCTCCTCGAGCAGATGGCCGATGAGGCCCGCGGTGCGCGCGAGAATGGGAATGCCCTTCAGCGCGCCGAGCGGATAGCCGGCGTCGAGAAGCGCGGCCGGGATCGCCCCCGACACGTTCAGGGCGAGCCGCTTGCCGATGACTTCCGGCAGCAGACCTTCGACCAGACGCGCGATGCCGATGTGCGCCCCGCTCGAGCCCGCCTCCGCGGCGACCTCGAACAGGCGCAGGGCGCGCGGATCGCTCGCGGTGTGCAGGGGATGCCCGTAGCCCGGGATCGCACGGCGCTCCGCGCGGTACTCGAGGATCACCGCCCTCGCGGCCTGCTCCTCGGGCAGCCCCGTGGCGGCGCGCGCCGCGACGGCGGCGAAGAACCGGCCCGCCGCCTCGGAGGAACCTAGCACCACCGAGCCGCACCCGAGAATTCCCGCGGCCACCGCACCTTGCAGCGCTTCCGGCGCCGCCGCGAGCGTCATGCGGCTCGCCTGCACGCTCGGCACGAGACCGTGCTCCGCGATGGCCACCAGCGTGGCATCCAGGATGCGGCGCTGCGCATCGGTCGGCATGTGCCCGGTCAGCAGCAGCCAGAAATGATCCGTGAAGCTGATGCGGCCGATCAGATCCCGTGTGAGATCTCGGCCGCGGACCACGATGGTCGCCTCGTTCGAGGTCGAGATCGCGGAACTGTGATGCGCCTGTGGACCGATTTTCACGTCAGTGCCGTCCCCCGCTGTCGTTCTTAGATTTTCGTATAGCGAAATCGCCTTCGCATAACGAATATGCTGAACGCGAACGCGGGGCGCGTCAAGCTCGGTGGAAAGACGTTCCAAGATTTCGCATATCGAAATACACTGCGCCGCATGCGCAAGAACAACTCGGCACCGCCGCGCCGCGAAGCCATGGGCGGCTTGGCGAAGGGACTCGGCGTCATCCGCGCGTTCACGCGCGAACGCGCCGCCATGAGCCTGAGCGACCTCGCCGCGGCCACGCAGATGCCCGCGGCCACCACCCGCCGCTGCCTGCTCACGCTCGAGGAGCTCGGCTACGTCACGCGCAGCGGCCGGCAGTTCGTGCTGCGGCCGAAGGTGCTCGAGCTCGGCGCCGCGTATCTCGAATCCATGAACATCGAGTTCCTCACCAAGACGCACCTCGAGGAGCTCGCCCGGCGCACCGGCGACTCGGCGGCGCTCTGTGTGCTCGAGGGCGGTGAGACCGTGTACGTGGCGCGCGCCTCCATACGGACCCTGGTGCGCTTGGAGGCGCATGTGGGCAGCCGCTTCCCCGCCTACCCGACCTCCACCGGCCGCGTACTGCTCGCGGGCCTGAGCCCTTCGCATCTGGAGGAATACTTCGACGGCCTGAGACCCGTGCAGTTGACCAATCGAACGGTCACGGACCCGAGGCAGCTGCGACAGCTCGTCGAGGAATGCCGGCATTGCGGCTATTCGGCCGTCGAGGATGAACTGGCCTACGGCGTGGTCGCGCTGGCCGTGCCGGTGTTCGATCAATCCGCCCGCGTGGTCGCCGCGCTCAACACCTCCAGCCACTCGCGGCGGATCAGCAAGGCGAAGCTGGTGCGCGAGCGCTTCACCATGCTCAAGCAGCTGAGCCGCGAGATCTCAGCGGATCTCGCCAAGGTTCCGGGCCTGTCGCTCAGCGCGCACATCTGAGCCGGACCCGGGCGTTCGCCGCCGACGCCTTGACGACCGCCTCCGGCTGCACGTAGCCTGAAAGCGAAATATTTTTCGCTATACGAAATTCAGGAGACCCATTGGCCGAATCCGCTTCAGCTGCCGGCTCCCATCTCGCGGTCGACGGCGCGCGCCTGCGCTATCGCGTCGACGGACAGGGACCCGGCGTGCTGCTGGTGCACGGCTGGACGCTCGATCTGGACATGTGGGAGGCGCAGGCGGCGGCGCTCGCCCGCGATTTTCGCGTCGTTCGCCTGGATCGCCGGGGATTCGGCCTATCGTCGGGCCGGCCGTCCATCGCCGCGGACGTCGCGGACGTGCACGCGCTGTGCCGACACCTCGCGCTCGAACGCGTGGCTCTGGTCGGCATGTCGCAAGGTGCGCGCGTCGTCGCTCGGTTCGCCGCCGCGCATGCGCCGATGATCTCCTGCGCGGTGCTCGACGGGCCGCCGCGGCTCGACGCCGCGCCGGCCGCCGACGAACCGTCCGATCTGCCCTATGCCCACTACCGCACGCTGGTCCGCACCCAGGGGCTGGCGGCGTTTCGGCGCGAATGGCGCCGCCATCCCCTCGCACGGCTGCGCACCGAGGATCCGCCGACGCATGCGCTCTTGGATCGCATGCTCGCCCGCTACACCGGCCGGGACCTGATCGCGCCGGCGCCCGCGTCGGCGGCCGCCGCGCAGGGGGCGCCGCTCGAATCGATCTCCTGCCCGGTGCTGTTGCTCAACGGTGAGTTCGACCTGCCGAGCCGGAAGGATTATGCGGCACGGATCCGGGCGCGCCTCGCGCACGCCGAGTTCGCCGAAATACCCGGCGCGGGCCACCTGAGCAATCTCGACAACCCGCGCGTCTACGAACAGGTCCTGCACGGGTTCCTGCGACGGCACGCACTTCCCTCCACCGATCATTGAGGTCCGATTCATGAGCCAAATCCTGATTCTCTACTACAGCAGCTACGGGCACATCGAGGCCATGGCCCACGCGCAGGCCGAAGGCGCGTCCCGGGTCGCCGGCACCCGCGTCACGGTGAAGCGCGTACCGGAACTCACACCGCCCGAGGTCGCCAAGGCCGCGGGCTTTCGGCTGGAGCAGGCGGCGCCCGTCGCCCAGCCCGGCGAGCTCGACCAGTACGACGCCATCATCTTCGGCACGCCCACGCGCTTCGGCAACATGGCTTCCCAGATGCGCAACTTCCTCGATCAGACCGGGGCGTTGTGGGCCCGCCACGCGCTGGTCGGCAAGGTCGGCAGCGTCTTCTGCAGCACCGCCAGTCAACACGGCGGCCAGGAGACCACGCTCACCTCGTTCCATACCACCCTGCTCCATCACGGCATGATCATCGTCGGGCTCCCGTACACCTACCGGGATCTGGCGACCCTGCGCGAGGTCACGGGCGGCACGCCCTACGGAGCCAGCTGCGTCACCGGCGCCGGGCCGGAACTGCGCATGCCGACGGCGCTGGAACTCGACATGTGCCGATTCCAAGGCGAGCACGTGGCGAAGATCACCGCGCGGCTGGTGGCCGGCGCCGGCGCCTAGCGAGGGCGGGCGGCGGCGCCCGCCCGGCCCGTCCCGATTTGACAGAATATCGGCCCCGGCGCCGACCGAGGGGCGTCCGGGCAATGAAAAGGCGACTGCGTACTATTCTCAGGCCCGTACATTTGATATTTTTAATCTGGAATTTAATCTTGTCTTGACGATGCGTAGGCGGTCCGTGGCCGCGGGGTGAGCGCCACGGAAGGCCGGGGAACCGGTTTCCAGGGAGTCACGCATGGATGTGGCCACGAACATGGATCGATTCGCCGGCATGCGAGCGAAGGTGCCGATCCGCATCGTGCTCATCGAGTCCCACGCGCTGTTGCGCGAGGGCGTGAAGCGGCTGATCGAGGCGGACGCCGGCCTGCACATCGTCGCCGACGTGGGCTCGATCGATCGCGGTCTCGCCGAGATCGAGATGCACCAACCGGACATCGTCTTCACCGACCTGCCGGCGCCGCCGCGCACGCCGGCACAGGCGTTCGCCGAGATCGCCCGCCGGGCGCCGCGCACCCGGATCATCGTGCTCACCGCCCACGCCGCCGAGGAGCAGGTGCGCACCGCGTTGAATGCCGGCGCAGAGGGTTATCTGCTGAAGGACACCGATTGCGCGGAGCTGCTGCTCGCGATCCGCACGGTGCGCCTCGGCCACCGATTCCTCTGCAAGCCCATCGCCAGCAGCTTTCTCACCTGCTACCTGCTCGGCGTAGCCCGGCCACCCGAGGCGGGCGGCGCGGCGAGCGTGACGCCGCGCGAATGCGAGGTGCTGAAGCGCATCGCGCTGGGGGAATCGAACAAGACCATCGCGCGCGCGCTCAACGTGAGCCCGAAGACCGTGGAGAAGCACCGCTCGAACCTGATGCGCAAGCTGCAGCTGCACAACACGGCCGCCGTGACGCTGTACGCCATTCGCAACGGGCTCATCAACCAGGGCGACCGGCCAAGGCCGCTCCTGCTCGGGAGTCAACCCGTCCCGGTGTGAGACGAGCGCCGGCGCGGCAAGGTAGGTGTTCTACCCATAGGAGTCCCGGCCCGGCGGGGCCGATAATCGCCGCGCACATCGGGGCCAAACGGGGAGCCTTAGCATGCGAGCGATCCTCAGCGCCGCCGCGCTCACGTGTGCGCTGGCCGCCGGCGCGGCCACCACGGCGGCCGTCGACCCGGCCGATCCGCACGCGCACCACCACCCGGACGCGAACCGCGAACTTCAGCGCTCCTCGTCCACACACGTGCTGCCGAACGTGGCGTTGACGCGCGCCGACGGCCGCACCGTGCGGGCGCCGGAGGAATTCGACGACGGCCGGCCGGTGCTGCTGAACTTCGTGTATACGAGCTGCACCACCATCTGTCCGCTGTCCAGCCAGGTGTTCTCCGAGTTCCAGGAATCGCTCGGCGAGAAGGAGCGCGCCCGCGTGCATCTCGTGTCCATCTCCATCGATCCGGAGCAGGACACCCCGGCCCGCCTGCGCGAGTACGCCGCCCGCTTCCACGCACGGCGCGGCTGGGATCACTATACCGGCACGGTCGAGGCGGTCGCGGCGGTCCGGCAGGCGTTCAACGCCTACCGCGGCGACAAGATGAGCCATACCCCGCTCACCTTCCTGCGCGAGGCGCCCGGCAAGCCCTGGGTGCGGCTCGACGGCTTCGTGACCGTCGCGGATCTGCGCTCCGAAACACAGTCATGGGGACGGCTGCTGGTCTCCCGATGAGCGCCGCGCACGCAGCGCTCCTCGGAACGATGATCGCGGGGCTGTTGCCCGCCTGGGCCGAAGCCGACGTGTTCGCCTTCACCGACGAGCGCGGCGTCACCCATTTCAGCAACGTACCGGCCGACGCGCGGTTCGAGCGGCTGCTGATCGCGCCGGCGGATGACGCGGCCGCCGCAGGCAAAGCGGGCCGGATCGACTGGCTCGCCCGCGCCGCCCATTACGACGCGCTGATCGCCGGCGCCGCCAAGTCCGCGACCGTGCAGGCGGCGCTGCTGCGCGCCGTGATCGTGGTCGAGTCCGGCTTCAATCCGCGCGCGGTGTCCAAGCGCGGCGCGGTCGGCCTGATGCAGTTGCTGCCGGCAACCGCGCGCCGCTACGGGGCGAAGAACCCGTTCGACCCGGAGCAGAACGTGCGCGCCGGCGCGCACTATCTGAGCGATCTGCTGACCCGCTTCGACAGCAATCTCGAGCTCGCGCTCGCCGCCTAC
>JAJXZV010000315.1 GCA_021779875.1 Pseudomonadota bacterium | reverse complement strand
GCGCGGCCGGCGCGACGCCGTGCAGGAAGTAGCTCTGATCCTTGGCGGCGTCCGCCGCCTTCAGCAGCCGGACCCCGTCGGCGCCGCGCCGCACGCGCGCATAGTGCCCCGTGGCGATCCACGACCCGCCGAGCCGGTGCATGTAGTCGAGGCACACGCCGAACTTGATCTCGCGATTGCACAGCACGTCCGGATTGGGCGTCCGCCCCGCGGCGTACTCGCTGAGGAAGTGGCCGAAGACGCGCTCGCGGTACTGGGCCGCGAAGCTCACCCGGTGCAGGGGGATGCCGAGGGTGTCGCAGACGCGCCGCGCGTCCTGAAAATCCGCGGCCGTCGTGCAATAGCCGTCCTCGTCGTCCTCCCAGTTGGACATGAACAGCCCCTGCACCGCGAAGCCCGCGTCGCGCAGCAGCAGCGCGGCGACCGCCGAGTCGACGCCGCCCGACAGGCCCACCATGACGGTGCCCGCTGCGCTGGGATCGGGGAGATCTGGGCTCATCCGCGCATTATACCGGCGCGGACGCGGGAGCTACACGAGCATCTGCCGCATCTGGGATTCCTGCATGCTCGTCTGCCACACCTCGTCGAAGAAATTGAGGTAGCGGCGCACGACGGCCGGGTCGTTCATGTCCGAGATGCCGTCCCAGCGGTCGATCTGCAGCCGATAGACCAGCGCCTTGTCGTCGGCGATGATGAACGCGCCCGCGCTCGCCGGGTACTCCGGACTCATGGCGCGCATGTCGATGCAGCTCGTCAGGCGGCGGGCGAGCGTGAGGAAGCGGTTGTTGTCGACCATGGCGCGCGACGGGTCGGCGAGCAGCACGCGCACCTTGGCGTACGAGCGGGCCAGAACCAGGCGCTTGACGGCTTCGAGGAAGGGCTCCTCGCCGTAGATCTGGGGTTCGAGGTCCGGGGTGAAGATCGACAGCAGGCGCTGCGCGGTCTTGGCCACCTTGAGGCTGGCCTCGCGCACTTCCGGCATGGTGGTGAGGATGGTGCGGGTGCTCGACGGCGGCGCCGGGGGGCGTTCGGGCGCCGCCTGGCCGGCCCGCTCGACCAAGGGCTTGATCCAATCGTCGGTGAAATCCGCCATATCCAGTGGTCCCAGGTGGGATGTCCGTGGTGCGAATGGTACCGGCCGGGCGCGGGCGGCCATGCCAACTGCGTCACGCTTCGCCGCAGCCGCCCCGGCAGGGGCGTCAGGCCCGGGCCGGGGGATCGGCCAGGGCGGCGGCGAGACCGAGATAGGTCGCGGGGGTCAGCTCGAGCAGGCGCTGCCGATCGGCGGCGGGCAGCGCCAGCGAGGCGATGAACTCGTGCATGGCCGCCCGGTCGATCGGCCGGCCGCGGGTGAAATCCTTGAGCCGGTCGTAGGCGTCGGGTATGCCGTGCGCCCGCATCACGGTCTGCACCGCCTCGGCCAGCACCTCCCAGGCGCGGTCGAGATCCTCGGCGAGCCGGCGCGGATCGACGTCGACCTTGTCGAGCCCCACCGCGAGCGATTCGAGCGCGAGCACCGCGTGACCGACCGCCACGCCGAGGTTGCGCAGCACCGTCGAATCGGTGAGATCGCGCTGCATGCGCGACTGCGGCAGCTTCTCGGCGAAGTGCGCGAACAGCGCGTTCGCGACCCCGAAATTGCCCTCGGCGTTCTCGAAGTCGATGGGATTGACCTTGTGCGGCATGGTCGAGGAGCCGACCTCGCCGGCCACGGGGCGCTGCTTGAAATATCCCAGCGAGATGTAGCTCCACATGTCACGCGCCAGGTCGATCAGCACCGTGTCGGCGCGAATCGCCGCATGGCAGTACTCGGCGATCCAGTCGTGCGGCTCGATCTGAGTCGTGTACGGGTTGCAGCGAAGCCCCAGGGACTCGACGAAGGCGGCGCTGAACGCCGGCCAGTCGACGCCCGGGAATGCGGCGACGTGCGCGTTGAAATTGCCCACCGCGCCGTTCATCTTGCCCAGGATCTCGACCGCCGCCAGGGTGCGCATCTGCGCGCGCAGGCGGGCCGCGACGTTCGCGAGTTCCTTGCCGACGGTGGTGGGCGTGGCCGGCTGGCCGTGCGTGCGCGCGAGCATGCCCACGGCGGCGTGACGCCGGGCGGAGGCCTCGAGCTGCGCGGCGATCCGCTCGAGGCGCGGCAGCAGCACCGTCCCGCGGGCCGCGCGCAGCATCAGCGCGTAGGCGAGGTTGTTGATGTCCTCGGACGTGCAGCCGAAATGCACCCACTCGAGGTGCGCCGGCGAGGCGCCGCGCGCCTCGAGTTCCCGGCGGATCCAGTACTCGACCGCCTTGACGTCGTGATTGGTGCGCGCCTCGATCGCCTTGATGGCCGCCACGTCGGTGGCGGCCGGATCCGCAGCGAACGACTCGAGCCAGGCGCGCGCCGCCGCGGGCAGCGTCCCGAGCGCGGCGCCGGCCGGGCCGTCCGCCAGCGCCAGGGTCCACATGCACTCGACGCGCACGCGCTCGCGCATCAGCCCGGCCTCGCTGAACAGGCGGCGGACGTCGGTCAACTTGGCGCCATAGCGCCCGTCGAGGGGCGACAGGGCGTCGATGGGGGCGATCGGAGCGATGGGCATCGGGGCGGGTCGCGGGCTCGAGGTGAAGACTGGCGCGATCTTACCGTAAACGCCGATCCGGCGAAGCGCTGTCATGCCGGCGTCGATTGCCTATAATCGACGCCGGAGCCAACGGTTTGATCACGGATTCAACATTCGCCGACCCCTCGCAGATGAGGTCGCGCATCCGCGCGGCGCTCGAGCGGGCCGCGTCGGCGCCCGGTCAGGACATGCTGTGGCTGGGCGATGCGAGTCCGGAGGTGGTCGAGCAGGTGCGCGCGGCGCTGCCGAAGCGCAACGTGCCGGCCGCCGTGCTGGTGCCGCTGGTCGAGCGGCCGGGCGGCTTCACGGTGCTGCTCACGCAGCGCGCCGCCACGCTCAAGGATCACGCGGGGCAGATCAGCTTCCCCGGCGGGCGCATCGAGGCGCGCGACCCGGACGCCTGGCACGCCGCGCTGCGCGAGGCGCACGAGGAGATCGGCCTCGCCGCGGCGCACGTGGAATTCGCCGGGTATCTGCCCGACCATCTGCTCGGCACGGGATTTCGGGTGACGCCGGCGGTGGGGTTCGTCGATCCGGCCTTTCAGCCGCGCATCGCGGCCGAGGAGGTCCACGACGTGTTCGAGGTGCCCTTGGGCTACATCCTCGGTTCGGCCAACCACCGGCCGCGGCTGCGCCGGGTCGGCGAGCTGACCTTGCCGTTCCAGGACATTCCCTTCGGCGATCGCGTGATCTGGGGGGCGACGGCGAGCATGCTCATGGCGCTGCGCCGCCGGCTGCTCGCGGACCCCGCATGACGGGACGGTCGCGCGAATCGGGCATCGAGGCGCTGCTCGCGGTGATGGCGCGCCTGCGCGGCCCGCAGGGCTGCCCGTGGGATCGGGAGCAGACCTTCGCGAGCATCGCGCCGTACACCATCGAGGAGGCGTACGAAGTCGCCGACGCGATCGACCGGGGCGATCTCGCCGAGCTGCGCGAGGAACTCGGCGACCTGCTGTTCCAGGTGGTGTTCCACGCCGAGATCGCGCGCGAGGCCGGTGCCTTCGACTTCGACGCCGTGGCCAACGCCGTCGCGGCGAAGCTCGAGCGGCGCCACCCGCACGTGTTCGGCGCGGCGCGGCCGATGAGCGCCGTCGAACAGAGCGCGGCGTGGGAGGACATCAAGGC
>JAJXZV010000022.1 GCA_021779875.1 Pseudomonadota bacterium | reverse complement strand
GGCGTGCAGCGCATCGACCACGACGCCGCCCTGCAGCAGCGCGGTCACCTGCCCCGCGTCGCTCAGGCGCTGATAGCCCGCGAAGTCGGTCTTGCCGGCGAGCTTCACCGTATCGCGCAGATCCACCGAGAACTTGCTCGACGCGCGCGCTCGATGGCGCTGCGCCTGCATCGCCGTGTCGAAGCCCGCCTGATCGATGGTGAGGCCGCGCTCGCGCGCCACGTCGGCGGTCAAATCGAGCGGGAATCCATACGTGTCGTACAGCCGGAAGACCACGTCGCCGGGAATCACCGGCGAGGTCAGCTTGGCCGTCTCGGCGTCGAGCAGCGCCATGCCGGTGGTCAAGGTCTCCGCGAAGCGCGTCTCCTCCTGCGCCAGCACCTGCGCCGCACGCGCCTCGCCCTCCACCAGTTCCTGGTAGTAGGACCCCATCTCGCGCACCAGGGCCGGCACCAGCTTGTGGAAGAACGGCTGGGTCTGGCCGAGCTTGTAGCCGTGGCGGATGGCGCGGCGGATGATCCGCCGCAGCACGTAGCCGCGGCCCTCGTTCGAGGGCACGACGCCGTCGATGATCAGGAAGGTGCACGCGCGAATGTGGTCCGCGATGACCCGCAGGCTGGAGGACTCCAGATCCCGCGCGCCGGTGACCTCCGCGGCGGCGCGGATCAGCGCCTTGAACAGGTCGATGTCGTAGTTGCTGTGCACGCCCTGCATCACCGCGGCAATGCGCTCGAGCCCCATGCCCGTGTCCACCGAGGGCTTCGGCAACGGGGCGAGCACGCCGCCGGGCGACCGCTCGTACTGCATGAACACGAGGTTCCAGATCTCAACGAAGCGATCGCCGTCCTCGTCCGCCGAGCCCGGCGGGCCGCCGGGTATCTCGGCTCCATGGTCGTAGAAGATCTCCGTGCACGGACCGCACGGACCGGTCTCCCCCATGGCCCAGAAATTGGACTTCTCGCCCATGCGCGTGCAGCGCGTCGGATCGATGCCGATCTCCTCGGTCCAGATGCGCTCCGCCTCGTCGTCCTCCTCGAACACCGTGACCCACAGGCGATCCTTCGGGATGCCGAGGGTGCCGGTGACGAAATTCCAGGCGAAGTGGATCGCCTCGCGTTTGAAGTAGTCGCCGAAGCTGAAGTTGCCCAGCATCTCGAAGAAGGTGTGGTGCCGCGCCGTGTAGCCGACGTTCTCGAGATCGTTGTGCTTGCCGCCGGCGCGCACGCAGCGCTGCGAGCTCGCCGCGCGCGAATACTCGCGCACCTCCTTGCCGAGGAACACGTCCTTGAACTGCACCATGCCGGCGTTGGTGAACAGCAGCGTCGGATCGTTGCCGGGCACGAGCGAACTGGAAGGCACCACCGCGTGGCCGTTCTTGCGAAAGAACTCGAGGAAGCTCGCGCGGATCTCCGTGCTCGTCATGGTGCGCAGGCGCGCGTCTCGTTTGCTGGTCATTCTCTTCGTCACTCGATGTCAAGGTCCGTATCGAAGCCTAATCCGGTTCTGATCTGGGCGCCCGTGAAACCGCGGTAACTCAGGAAGCGGGCCTGACGCCGGCGATCCTCGTAGCCCTCGGGCGGCGGATCCCCGAATTTCTTGCGCCGCGCCTGGCGCAGCTGGGCGAGCCAGTCAGGGTACGCCTCGAGCCCCTCCTCCACCAGCGCACCCTCGAGTCCCGCCGCGCGCAGGTCCGCGCGCACCCGCAGCGGACCGTGGCCGCGCTGGGCGTGGTAGGCGATGAAGTTTTCGACGAAGCGCCGGTCGTCGAGCAGGCCCTCGGCGAGCAGGTCCTCGATCACCCGCTCGATCAGCGCCGCCTCGAAGCCCCGGCGCAGCAGCTTGCGGCGCAGTTCGCCGCTGGCGTGGTCGCGCCGCGCGAGCGAGTTCAGCGCCGCGGCCCGCGCGCTCCGGGCATCCCCCGGTTCCACGCCCCCGCGGTTCAGCGCCTCAGGCCTCTTTGACGTCGCCGCCGCGGTTCATGGTGGCCTTCTCGGGGATCAGCTTCGCGCGCAGCTGCGTCTCGAGGTCCTGCGACACCTCGGGGTGCTGCTGCAGGAAGACGCGGGCGTTCTCCTTGCCCTGGCCGATCCGTTCGCCCTTGTAGCTGTACCAGGAGCCGGACTTCTCGACGAGGTTGTGCAGCACGCCGAGCTCGATCAGCTCGCCTTCCTTCGAGATCCCCGTGCCGTACATGATCTCGAACTCGGCCTCGCGGAACGGCGGCGCCACCTTGTTCTTCACCACCTTCACGCGCGTCATCGAGCCGACCACTTCCTCGCCCTTCTTGATGGCCCCGATGCGGCGGATGTCCATGCGCACCGAGGAGTAGAACTTGAGCGCGTTGCCGCCCGTCGTGGTCTCCGGGTTGCCGAACATGACGCCGATCTTCATGCGGATCTGGTTGATGAAGATCACGATGGTGTTCGAGCGCTTGATGTTGCCGGTGAGCTTGCGCAGCGCCTGGGACATGAGCCGCGCCTGCAAGCCCATGTGCTGATCGCCCATCTCGCCCTCGATCTCGGCCTTCGGCGTGAGCGCGGCGACCGAGTCCACCACCACCACGTCGACCGCGCCCGAGCGCACCAGCATGTCGGTGATCTCGAGCGCCTGCTCGCCGGTGTCGGGCTGCGACACCAGCAGGTCGTTGACCTTGACGCCGAGCTTCTCCGCATAGACCGGGTCGAGCGCGTGCTCCGCATCGACGAAGGCCGCGGTGCCGCCGTGCCGCTGCGCGGAGGCGATGATGGCGAGCGTGAGCGTGGTCTTGCCCGAGGACTCCGGTCCGAAGATTTCGATGACACGCCCGCGCGGCACGCCGCCGACGCCGAGCGCGATGTCCAGACCGAGCGAGCCGGTGGGAATCGCATCCACCTCGTAGGTCGCGCCGGCGTCACCCAGGCGCATCACCGAGCCCTTGCCGAACTGCTTCTCGATCTGGCTCAGCGCGGCGGCCAGAGCCTTCTTGCGGTTATCTTCCATTGGGAGAGTCCTTCAACTCGACGAGGTGGCCGTATTATTTCACATCCCACGCCGCGCGCTCAGCCCCGTGCGCGCTTAATTCACGCAATATGCGTGGAAATCACTCCTCATCCAGTAGTGGCCAGGTGTCGAGTACTGTATAGATCGGCCCCGTGTCGCCGGTCTCCGAGCGCATCAGACTGAACGAGTCGGCGCGCCACGCCAGGGCCGCCATCGCCGGCAACCGCGGCTCCTCGGCCACCTGGCGCGCGAGCGTCACGTGCGGACGTAAACGCTTCGGATCGAGCGCGAGGCCGAGCGCCGCGAGCTCCTCGTGCAGCGCCCGCCACAACCCCTCCAGCGCCGTCGGAATCTGCCGCGCGGCCGCCACGACGACCTCCGGCTTCGGCCAGTACTCGTAGGCCGCCAGCGTGAACTCGAAGCGCTTCGCCCGCTGGCGAGCGCCCACGCACTGCACCGCGGACCACAGCGCCGCGTCGACCGAGCCCGCGAACGCCACCGTGAGGTGATAGCGCTCCGGCGCCACCCGCCGTGCCGCCGTGCCGAGGGGCAGCGCATCCGCCGCGCGGACCAGCCGCGCACGCACCTCCTCGGGCGGCGTGAGCGCGAAGAACAACCGCCGGGTGGACTCCGCGCGGGAATTCACTCAATCCACCCCGAGCGCGAGCAAGCCGCGCAGCGCCGCCCGCACGGTCCGCCGCCGCACCGCCGCGCGATCGCCGCGAAACCGCCGCCGTTCGGCCGCCGTTCGGACCCGTCGGCCC
>JAJXZV010000259.1 GCA_021779875.1 Pseudomonadota bacterium | reverse complement strand
CGCTCGCGCCGCGCGAGGCCCGCTACCTGCTGCAACAGGCGCAATGCCGGCTCGCGCTCGGCCGGTTCGCCGAGGCGATCGAGGCGGGCGAGGCCGCGCGCTCGGCCGCGCCCGCCGATCCGGTGCTGCTCGACGCGGTGGGCGGCCTGTTCTCGCAGGCCGGCGACCAGCCGCGCGCGCTGGCCGCCTACGACGAGGCGGTGCGGCTGGCGCCGGACACGGCGCACTTCCGGTTCAATCGCGCGGCGGTGCGCCGCTTCCTCGGACAGCTGGCGGAGGCCGAGCGGGACTACGACCGGGTCATCGAGCTCGAGCCCGGCGATTACGAGGCGTACAAGAACCGGGCGGACCTGCGCACCCAGTCGGCCGACCGCAACCACGTGGCCGAGCTCGAGGCGATCGCCGCGCGCGGCATCGCCGACTGGCGCGGCGAGGTGCAGGTGCGCTACGCGCTCGCCAAGGAGCTCGAGGATCTGGGCGAGCACCGGCGCTCCTTCGCCCACCTGGCGCGCGGCGCGAGCCGGCGGCGCGAGCACCTGCGCTATGACGTGGCGAACGACGTCGCCACCGCGGAGTGGATCATCGAGGCGTTCCCGGCGGGCGGTCCGCCGGCGGCCCGGGGCGCGAGCGAGGACGCGCCGATCTTCATCGTCGGCCTGCCGCGCAGCGGCACCACGCTGGTCGAGCGCATCCTCGGCAGTCATTCGCAGGTGGCCTCGGCGGGCGAGCTGAACCACTTCGCGCTCGGCGTGGTCGATGCGGTGCGCCGGGCGAACGGCGGCGCCGTGCCGCCGCGGCGCGAGCTGGTGGCGCGCTCCGCCGGCATCGACTTCGCGGCGCTCGGCCGCGAGTACCTGCGTCGGGCGCGTCTCGGGCTGCCCGGGCGGCCGCGGTTCAGCGACAAGATGCCGCTCAACTACCTGTACTGCGGGCTGATCGCGCGCGCGCTGCCGCGGGCGCGCATCGTGCACCTGACGCGCCACCCGATGGCGGCCTGCTACGCGATGTACAAGACGCTGTTCAAGGACGGCTACCCGTTCTCCTACGATCTCGGGGAGATCGGCCGGTACTACGCCGCTTACGCCCGGCTGATGGCGCACTGGCAGGCGGTGCTGCCGGGATCGATCCACACGGTGAGCTACGAGGCGCTGGTCGCCGACCAGATCGGCGAGACACGCAGGCTCCTCGACTTCTGCGGGCTCGGCTGGGAGGACGCCTGCGCCGAGTTCCATCGCAATGCGGATGCGAGCACCACCGCGAGCGCGGCCCAGGTGCGCCGCCCGATCTACGACTCCTCGGTGCATCAATGGCGTCACTACGCGGCCGAGCTCGCCGGGCTGGAGCGCGACCTGCGCGCCGCCGGAATCGCGCTGTGAGGCCATCCTCGGGCGCCCAAAGCTGTTAACCTCGCGTCCCATGACACGACGTGGTTCCAAACGCGATTGGCGGCTCGAGGACCCGAACCTCGACTTCGAGAAGCTGCGCTACGCCGATCCGATCCCCAGCCGCGAACTGATCCTGAAGCTCCTGGGTGCCGCCGGCGCGCCGCTCACCGCCGCGCGGGTGGCGAAGGATCTCGGACTGGACGCCGAGGCCCAGCGCGACGCGCTGGCCAAGCGGCTGCGCGCCATGGTGCGCGACGGCCAGGCGATCGAGGGCCCGAATGGTTTCGGGGTCGCCGGCGAAGGCGAGCGGGTCGCCGGACGGATCCGCGGCCGTGCGAGCGGCGAGGTGCTGGTCCTGCCCGACGACGGCTCGGCGCCGCTGGTGCTCGCGCGCGCCGACGCGCAGACGCTGATGCACGGCGACCGCGTCGAGGTGCTGGCGGTGGGCATGAACGAGCGCGGCCGGCGCACCGCGCGCCTGATCGGGCGCACGGCGGAGGCGCCGCGGCGCATCGGCGGCATCTGGCATTCCGATCACGGGCACGGCCGGGTCGAGCCCGAGGATCCGGGCCACTGGTACGGCATCGAGGTGACGGCGCGCGAGCGGCACGGGGCGGAGGACGGCGACGCGGTCGTCGTGGAGATCGTCCGGCGCCCGCACGGCGACGAGCCGGCCCATGGGCGCGTGGTCGAGCGGCTGACCGGCCTCAAGCCCTCGGATCTCGCGACCCGGTTCGCGGTCCTGCGCCACGATCTGCCCCAGGAATTCCCGCCGGAGGTGCTGCACGCGGCCAACCGGCATCCGCCGGACGTGCTGGCGCACGAGCTCGACGGCCGCGAGGATCTGCGCAACCTGCCGCTGGTCACCATCGACGGCGCCGATGCGCGCGATTTCGACGATGCGGTGTGGGCGCAGGCGCTGCGCGGCGGCGGCTGGCGCCTGGTGGTGGCGATCGCCGACGTGAGCCACTACGTGCGCTACGGCAGCGAAATCGACGTGGAAGCGCGGGCGCGGGCCACGTCGGTGTACTTTCCCGACCGCGTGATTCCGATGCTGCCGGAGCATCTGTCGAATCACCTGTGCTCGCTGATGCCGCGGGTGGACCGGCTGTCCTTCGTGTGCGACATGCGCATCTCGCGCAACGGCACGCTGGGCCCGGCGCGCTTCTACGAGGCGGTGATCCGCTCGCACGAGCGGCTGACCTACGATCGCGCGTGGGCGGCGCTCGAGGATCCGCGCTCGGCGGAGGCGAGCAGGCTGTCCGCGGACGTGCGCGAGTCGCTCGAGGCGCTGTACGCGGTGTACGGCGCGCTCAAGAGCTCCCGTGATGCGCGCGGCGCGCTCGACTTTCGCGGCGGCGAGGTCAAGGCGCGCATCGGCGAGGATGGCACGATCGAGGGGTTCTATGCGGTGGTGCGCAACGACGCGCACCGCCTGATCGAGGAGTGCATGATCGCCGCGAACGTGCAGGCGGCGGTGGCGCTGCGGCTCGCCAAGGCGGGGAGCCTGTACCGCGTGCACGGCCAGCCCGAGGACAAGCGCGTCACGGAGCTGCAGCGCGTGCTGAACGCCCTGCAGGTCGGCGCCGAGTTCTCGGAAAAGCCCAGCCCGCGCGAATTCCGACAGCTGATCGAGCGGCTGGCCGTGCGCCCCGATAGCGCGCTGCTCGAGGGCCTGGTGATCCGCAGCCTCGCCCAGGCCGTGTACCAGCACACGAACATCGGCCACTTCGGGCTGGCGCTCGACGAGTACGCGCACTTCACCTCGCCCATCCGCCGGTATCCGGACTTGCTGGTGCATCGCGCCATCAAAGCCGCCGTGGTGCCTCAGTCGAGCGCGGGCCGCAAGTACGGCCGGGAGGAGCTGCAGGCGCTCGGGGCCGAGAGCTCGCAGCGCGAGCGGCGCGCCGACGAGGCCTCGCGGGACGTCATGGGGTACCTCAAGTGCCTGTATCTGCAGGGCCGCGTCGGCGAGGTGTTCGACGCGACCATCTCGAGCGCCATCGAGTTCGGGCTGTTCGTGCAGCTGAAGGAAGTGCCGATCGACGGCCTGGTGCACATCTCGGCGATTCCGGGCGATTACTGGGAGCTCGAGCTCGGCGGGATGGGCCTGGTGGGCCGCCAGACCGGGCGCCGCTGGCAGCTCGGGGATGCGCTGCGCGTGCGGCTGGTGCGGGTCGACCTGGCGCAGCGGCAGATCGATTTCGAGCCGGCGGACGGCGCCGGCGGCCGCGGCGAGGGCACGGTGCGCGCACCCCGGGTCGGGCGCCGCCGGCGCCGCTGATCGTCCGTGGCCGGCGGGTCGCGTCACCTGGTCTACGGCCTGCACGCGATCGGCGCGGTCATCGAGCGGGCGCCGGA
>JAJXZV010000164.1 GCA_021779875.1 Pseudomonadota bacterium | reverse complement strand
GCTTAGGGTTCGGCGGCAGGCCCGCGCAGCCGCCGATCGCCAGCGAGGCGGCCAGGCAAAACGGTCCGAGGCGCCTCACGGGCCGCCCTCCGCCGCCGGACCGTGCTCGCCGACCACCGACTCGAGCAGCGCGCCCAGGCGCTTCAGCTGCTCGGTCAGGCGGGTCTGCTCGTCCTCGGGCAGATCCTTGAGGAGGCTGCGCAGCGGCTCCCAGACGGTCGGCAGCAGCCGGCGCACCAGGTCTTCGCCCGCCGCCGTGATCCGCATCTCGAGCCGGCGCCGGTCCTGGGCCGACGCCATCCGCGTGATCAGGCCGCGGCTCACCAAGGCATCGCTGATCCGCGACATGTTCGCCGGCCGTTGGTCCGCGCAGGCGCACAGGTCGCCCGGGTAGGCCACCCCGTCCGGCTGCGAATAGAGCGTCGCGAGCACGCGAAACTCCGGCTCCGTCAAACCGAAGGGGCGGATCTGGTGCTCGAGCATGGCGCTCAGCCCGCGCCCCAGATTCATGATCAGCCGGGTGAGCAGGATGCCCGCGACGGGCGCATCCGGCAGGCGTTCGCGCAGCCGGATCAGATTGGCTTCGAGCTTGCAGGTTGGAGGCAGCATAGAAATTTAATTTGAAGGCTAATCATTCGGTGCGGTATAGTTTAGCAAATGACTTTCCACTTAGTAACTATTTCTTGCCCGAGCCCGTGACCCATGTCATGTTTCCCGCCCCCGCCATGAACCGCGCGAGCCGCCTGCCGCTTCCTGTGTTGGCCGTCTGTCTGCTGGCCGGTTGCGCCGTGGGGCCGGACTATCGGGCTCCGGAGCCGCCGAAGACCTCGGGGTTCATGGCCGATGGGCAAGCCCCCGAGCGCACCGCCGCAGTGGACATGCCGGGCGGCGAGGCGCAGCGCTTCGCCGTGGGCGCCGACATCCCCGGCCAGTGGTGGACCCTGTTCCGGTCGCCGGACTTGAACGCGCTGATGGAACGGGCGCTGGCCAACAACCCGACCCTCGAAGCGGCGCAGGCCGCCTTGCGGCAGGCGAACGAGGCACTGGCCGCGCAGCGCGGCGGCCTGTATCCGAGCATTTCCGGCGCGTTCAACGCGCAGCGTCAGAAGGTGCCGGGCGCCGCCTTCGGCGAGCCGCAGATCCCCTCCATCCTGTACACGCTGAACAGCGCGACGGTGAACGTGTCCTACACCATCGACGCCTTCGGCGGCGTGCGCCGGCAGATCGAGGCGCAGCAGTCCCTGGCCGACTATCAACGCCACGCCCTCGAGGCGAGCTATCTCGCGCTCACCGCCAACATCGCCACGGCGGCGATCGCCGAGGCCTCGCTGCGGGCGCAGATCGCCGCCACCGACGAGATCGCGCACGCCCAGCAGGCGCAGCTCGACATCATCCAGCGCCGCTTCGGCGCCGGCGGCACCTCGCGGGCCGACGTCCTGCAGCAGGAGGCGGCCGTGCAGGCGACCCGGGCGACGCTGCCGACGCTGCGGGCGCAGCTCGTGCAGCAACGCAATCTCCTGGCCACCTACGTCGGTGCGTTGCCGGCCGATTATCACGGCGCCGAGATCACGCTCGACTCGCTCAGCCTGCCCGAGGATCTGCCGGTCAGCCTGCCGTCGGCGCTGGTCGAGCAGCGGCCGGACGTGCAGCAATACGCGGCGCTGCTGCACCAGGCCACGGCGCAGATCGGCGTCGCCACCGCCAATCTGCTGCCGCAGCTCACCCTGACCGGCAGCTACGGCGGCGAGGCGCAGAGGTTCGCCGACGTGTTCTCGCCGAGCTCCGTGGTCTGGGGTCTGGTCGGCGCGGTGACCCAGCCGCTGTTCAACGGCGGCCAGCTGACGCACCAGCGGCGCGCCGCCGTGGCCGCCGCGCAAGTGGCCGCCGCCAACTACAAGGCGACCGTGATCACCGCCTTCGAGAACGTCTCGAACACGCTGTACGCGCTCGGCGCCGACGCCGACGCACTGGTCGCGGCCGCCGCCGCCGCACGCGCCGCGAGCGGCAGCCTCGAGCTCGTGCAGGCGCAGTACCGCAGCGGCGGGGCGAGCTACCTGCAGGTGCTGCTCGCCGAACAGAATCAACAGACCGCGGCGATCGCGCTGGTGAAGGCGCGCGCGCAGCGCTACGCCGACACCGCGGCGCTGTTCCAGGCGCTGGGCGGCGGCTGGTGGAACCGGCGGGACGTCGCCGCCGGCACGCGCGGCGCCGGACCGACACAGTAGGGAGCAACATGACCAATAACATCCTCGACGCCGATCGCCCGCGCGCGACGCGCGCCGAAATGACCAAGCCTCTGATCATCCTGTTCGTCGCCGCCGCGCTGGTGCTGGGCGGAATCTTCGGATGGCAGCTGTTCATCGGCCGCATGATGCAGAAATACATGAGCGCCGCCGCGCTCGCGCCGCAGACGGTGTCGACGTCGGCTGCCAGCCGCGAGAGCTGGCAGGCGCGCAACCGCGCGCTCGGAAGCCTGCGGGCGGCGCGCGGCGCCGATCTCGCCCCGCAGATCGCGGGGGTCGTGGATCGGATCGCGTTTCAATCCGGGGCCGAGGTGCGCGCGGGCCAGGTGCTGCTGACACTCAAGGCCAACGACGATCCGGCGAAGCTCGCCCAGCTCGAAGCCGCGGCGGAGATCGCGGACGTCAACTATCGGCGCGACCGCGAGCAGCTCGCCGCGCAGGCCATCAGCCAGGCCGTGGTGGACGCCGACCTCGCCGCCGTCAAGTCGGCCCACGCCCAGGTGGCGGCACAGGAGGCCCTGATCCAGGAGAAGACGCTGCGTGCGCCGTTCGCGGGCAAGCTCGGCATCCGGCTGGTCGACGAAGGCCAGTACCTCGCGGCCGGCACCACGGCCGTGACCCTGCAGGCCCTCGATCCGATGTACGTCGACTTCTACGTGCCCCAGCAGGCGCTCGCGCAGCTCAAGGTCGGCCAGCTCGTCGGCGCGACGATCGACACCTACCCGGGCGAGCGTTTCACCGGCGCCATCGTCTCGATCAACTCCAAGGTCGACTCCGCCAGCCGCAACGTGCAGGTACGCGCCTCCTTCGCGAACGCCGACCGCCGGCTCCTTCCCGGCATGTACGCGACCGTCGAGATCGACAGCGGCGCGCCGGTCGAGCAGATCACGCTGCCGCAGACCGCGATCACCTACAACCCGTACGGCAACACCGTCTACGTGGTGGAGAAGAGCGGAACCGACGAGCACGGCAAGGAGCGGCTCGCCGTCAAGCAGCGCTTCGTGCAGCTCGGCGACCGGCGCGGCGACCAGGTGGCGGTGACCAGCGGCGTCAAGGAGGGCGAGGTGGTGGTGACCGCCGGGCAGATGAAGCTGCGCAACGGCACCGCGGTCGTGATCGACAACCGCGTCGCGCCGGCGAACGACGCGCGCCCCACTCCCCCGAACGAGTAGCTGGAGCGCCCCCTTGAACTTCACCGACATCTTCATCCGCCGCCCGGTGCTCGCCAGCGTGGTGAGCCTGCTGATCCTGGTGGTGGGTCTGCGCTCCTACGGCTCGCTGCAGGTGCTCGCCTACCCGAAGACCGAGAACGGCGTGGTGACCGTCACCACGTACTTCCCCGGCGCCGACCCCGACGCGATCGCCGGCTTCATCACGACGCCGATCGAGTCCGCGGTCGCCCAGGCCAACGGCATCGACTACATGACCTCGAGCAGCACCAGCGGCACGAGCACGATCACGGTCAACCTGCGGCAGAACTACGACACCTCCAAGGCCGCCGCCGA
>JAJXZV010000006.1 GCA_021779875.1 Pseudomonadota bacterium | reverse complement strand
TGTAGCGATTGTGATCGAGGGTCTGGGCGAGGCCCGCGGCCAGGGTGAGCAGGGTCTTGCCGGTGCCCGCCGGGCCGAGGACGGTGACGAACTCGATCTCCGGATCCATCAGCAGGTTGAGCGCGAGGTTCTGCTCCCGGTTGCGGGCGCTCACGCCCCAGACGTTGTTGCGCTCGGTGCGGTAGTCGACGGTGAGCTCGAGGACCGCCGAATCGCCCTCGATCCTGCGGACGATGGCCTCCATGCCGTTCTCGCCGGGATCGTAGACGAACTGGTTGGTGCGCCAGTCGGCCACCAGGGGCCCGCGCACCCGGTAGTAGGTGCGGCTCTGCTGCTGCCAGGACTCCATGCCCTTGCCGTGCTTCTGCCAGAAATTGGCGGGCAGCTGCTGCACGCCGCTCACCAGCAGATCGGCGTCCTCGATGGTCTTGTCGCTCGAGTAGTCCTCGGCGTGCACGCCGACCGTGGCCGCCTTGATGCGCAGGTTGATGTCCTTGGAGACCAGCGTCACGCGGGCGTCGGAGAACTTGCGCTGCAGTGCGAGCGTATCGGCGAGAATGGCATTGTCGGCGCCGTGCCCGGGCAGCCCCGCCGGCAGCGTCGAATCGAGCGCCTGGGTCTGGAAGAACAGCCGTCCGGCGGGCGGCCGCTTGCCGCGGTTGATCGGCGCGCCGCTCGGCAGCGGCAGGCCGCGATCGATCTGGGCCTTGGTGGCGTCGCGCATCAGCTCGTCGAGGAAGCGGCTGACCTGGCGGACGTTGCGCGCCGACTCGGACAGCCCCTTCTTGCCCGCGTCGAGCTCCTCGAGCACCGTCATGGGGATGAAGATGTCGTGTTCCTCGAAGCGGAAGATCGCCGTCGGATCGTGCATCAGGACATTGGTGTCCAGCACGAAGATGCGCCGGGTCTGCTTGCGTGCGCGGGCGCGCGGGGCGCCGGCGCCGGTCGGCCGCTGCGCCACGGTCACAGCGCCTTCACGGCGGCGAGCACCTCGTCGGCATGGCCGTTCACCTTCACCTTGCGCCACTCCCGGCGCAGCACGCCCCGCGGATCGATGAGGAAGGTGCTGCGCTCGATGCCCACGTGCTTCTTGCCATACATGTTCTTTTCCCGCATGACGTCGTAGAGTCTGCAAACCTCGCGCTCCGGGTCGCTCAGCAGGTCGAAGGGGAAGCCCATCTTCCGGCGGAATTTCTCGTGCGATTCGAGGCCGTCGGCCGAGACGCCGACGATGAGCGCCCCCGCCTTCTGAAACCGCGCGTTCGCGGCCGCGAAGCTCGCGCCTTCCTGGGTGCATCCGGGCGTGGCGTCGCGCGGGTAGAAATACAGGACCACGGCGGCGCCGGCCGCATCCGCGAGGGACCAGCGGCCGCCGGTGCCCTCGAGGGTGAACGCGGGCGCCTTCGCCCCGACCTGCGGTTTGCTCATGGCTGCTCGGGCGCCTCAGCTCTTCACGGGCTCGAAGATCGCATCCAGGTTGAGGTGATCGCAGAAGTCCATGAACTCCTCGCGCAGCACGCCGATGTGCAGGCGGCTCGGCACGTTCACGATCAGCTGGACGGAGAACATCGGCGCGCCGGTGTGGGCCGCCGCGTACGAGCGGGTGGACAGCTCGGCGATGTCGATCCCGCGCTGCGAGAAGAATCCGGACAGCGCGGCCACGATCCCGGTCTGATCGAGGCACACCACGTCGATGGAGTAGGGCAGCATGTCGTTGCGCGCCGCCCGCTCCTCGGTGCGCCGCACCTGGATGTTCATGCCGGTGGCATCGCCGAGCTTCTTGAACTCGCCCTCGAGCTTGGCGAGGGTGTGCCAGTTGCCGGTCACCAGCAGCAGCATGGCGAATTCGTTGCCGAGCGAGGTCATGCGGCTCTCGCTGATGCTGCCGCCGCAGTCGGCGATCGCCTTGGAAAGCTCGTGGACCATGCCCACGCGGTCGCCGCCGACCGCGGAAATCACGATATGTTGTTTCATCGGACAAATTCTACCGGATGGGCGCTTGCCAGGGTGCATGTCCGGCACTTAAGGTAGCGATATTTCCCCGGAGGGCCCCTCGATGTTTACCGGAAGTCTGGTGGCAGTCGTCACGCCGATGACCGCGGACGGCGGCCTGGACTGGTCCGCCTGGGACCGGCTGCTCGACTTCCACGTGCGCGAGGGGAGCGACGGCATCGTCATCGCCGGCACCACGGGGGAGTCGCCGACGCTCGCCGCCGAGGAGGTCGAGGAACTGGCGCGGCGCGCGGTGGCCCGCTGCCGCGGCAAGCTCGCGCTGATCGTCGGCGCGGGCACTCACGCCACCGCGAGCACGGTCGCGCGGACCGAGCGGCTGTCGCGGCTGGGCGTCGACGGCGTCATGCTGGTCACCCCGTATTACAACAAGCCGCCGCAGGAAGGGCTGTACCGGCATTTCATGGCGGCCGCCGACGTCTCCGCGGTGCCGGTCATTCTCTACAACGTCCCGAGCCGAACCTCGGTGGACCTGCTGCCGGCCACGGTGGCGCGGCTGGCACAGCATCCGCGCATCGTCGCGGTGAAGGAGGCCACCGGCGCCCTCGGGCGGGCGCGCGAGGTGCTGGCCGAGTGTCCGAGCGGCTTCACGCTGCTCTCGGGGGACGATGCCACGGCGATCGACTGGATCGCCGCGGGCGCGAGCGGCGTGATTTCCGTCACCGGCAACGTGGCGCCGCGCAAGATGCACGAGGCCTGCCGGGCGGCTCTCGCCCAGGATCTGACCGCGGCGCGCGCCATCGACGCGACGCTCAAGGCGCTGCACCGGGACCTGTTCGTCGAATCGAGTCCCATTCCGGTGAAATGGGCGCTGTGGCGCATGGGCTTGATCGGGGCGGCGCTGCGCCTGCCGCTGGTGGAGCTGTCGGCGGCGAACCAGCCGCGGGTCGAGCACGCGATGCGCGCGGCCGGGCTGAGCCTCGAGGAGCGCGCGGCATGAGGCTGCGCTCGGTCGCATTGCTGGTCTGCGCCGTGGGCCTCGGCGGCTGCCATCTGTGGCACCGCACGAAGGAGGACTGCCACAAGCCGCAGGAGTACCAGCGGGCCGTGCAGGTCGCGCCGCTCCAGGTGCCGGCCGGCCTGGATTCGGCCAATACCCAGGGTGCGCTGGTGATCCCCTCGGTGCAGGTCACCGAGACGCCGCGCGGCCCGAAGGACCCCTGCCTCGACATGCCGCCGAAGTATCAGTCGGCGCCGACCACCCGGCCGGGCCGGACGCCCCCCGGCTAGATTTGCTCGGCCGGAAGACCTTAGGTACCCTTGCGGGCCCGCGATAGGAAGCGGTGCCTGGGTGTCATGGGGAGAGGTGGCCGAGTGGTCGAAGGCGCTCGCCTGGAAAGTGAGTAACACCCCAAAAGGTGTTCGAGGGTTCGAATCCCTCCCTCTCCGCCACGCCCCGGCAGCCGAGGTCTATGGCGGCTCGCGTTGGCATCTTCGCGACGACTGGCCGCGAACCCCGTCAGGCCCGGAAGGGAGCAGCGGTAGCGGCTGTACGTCGGGCGCCGAAGTCCTGCTGGCGCGGGCCGCCACCCCGTTGGCGGCCGTGCCCAAGGGCGCCGCGCGGCGCGCGCCCGCGGTTCCCGGCTACACTCGAGTCCCATGAGCTACATCGCCCTCGCGAGAAAATGGCGGCCCAAGCGCTTTGCCGACATGGTCGGTCAGGAGCACGTGCTGCGCGCCCTGGCCAATTCCCTGGACAGCGGCCGGGTGCACCACGCGTTCCTGTTCACCGGAACGCGC
>JAJXZV010000034.1 GCA_021779875.1 Pseudomonadota bacterium | reverse complement strand
CTCGAGCAATACCGGCGCGGCGCGAGCTACCGGCGCCTGGACGAGGGCGGCCGGCGGCGCGTGCACGCCATCCTCGGGCGGCTGCTCGCGGCGGCGGCCGCGCAGGCCGCCGCGGCGACGGTGGTGCGGCGGGTCCTTCGGGTCGTGGAGGCCATCGGCGCCCGTTCCTCGTACCTCGCGCTGCTGCGCGAACAGCCGGCGGCGCTCGATCGGTTGATCGAGGTCTGCGCCATCAGCGGCTTCCTGTCGGGGCAGATCGCGGATTTCCCCCTGCTGCTCGACGAGCTGATCGACGCCAACGCCTTCGCCGAGGCGCCGTCGCGAGCGGGCTTCGCGCGCGAGCTCGAGGCGCGCACCGGACGGCTGCCGGCCGACGATCCGGAGCGGCAGGTCGAGGCGCTGCGCCAGTTCCAGAAGGTCGCGGTGTTCTCCGTGGCGCTCGCCGATCTCACCGGCCGGCTGCCGCTGATGAGGGTGAGCGACCGCCTCACCGACATCGCGGAATTGATCATCCGGCGCTGCATGGAACTCGCGTGGCAGCAGCTGACGGCGCAACACGGAGCGCCGACGTGTACGGCGGCCGCCGGCGGCGAGCGCCCCGTGCGCGTGGCCGTGGCCGGCTACGGCAAGCTCGGCGGGCTGGAGCTCGGCTACGGCTCGGATCTCGATCTCGTGTTCCTGCACGATTCGGACGGCGAGATCCGGCAGACCCCGGGCGATCGCCCCGTGGACAACGCGGTGTTCCTGATGCGCCTCGGGCAGCGCATCGTGCACCTGCTGACCATGCACTCGGCGGCGGGCCGGCTGTACGAGGTGGACATGCGGCTGCGGCCGAACGGCCGCAGCGGTTTCCTCATGACCGGAATCGACGCCTTCGAGCGCTACCAGCGGCACGAGGCGTGGACCTGGGAGCATCAGGCGCTGCTGCGGGCGCGGGCGGTCGCCGGCGACGCCGCCCTGTGCGGGCGGTTCGAGGCGGTGCGCCGCGAGGTGCTGTGCGGGTCCGTGCGGCGCGAGACGCTGCGCGCCGACGTCGCGCAGATGCGCGCGCGCATGCGCCGCGAATTGTCGCGCGCCGGCGCCGGGTCCTTCGACGTCAAGCAGGACGCCGGCGGCATCGCCGACATCGAGTTCCTCGTGCAGTACTGGGTGCTCGCGGCGGCGGACCGGCACGCGGAACTCGTGACCTTCAGCGACAACGTCCGCCAGCTCGAGGCCCTGGCCAGCGCGGGCCTGCTGGACGCCGCGACGGCGCTCTGGCTCAAGGAGGCCTACCTGGGCTACCGCACCATCCTGCACCACCTCTCGCTGGAGGGCGAGGGCGACCGGGTGATCGATGCCGCGCCCCACGCCGAGACGCGTGCGCGGATCGCCGGTATCTGGAATGATACGTTCGGATCCGCCTGAAGGCGGCTGGCGGGCCCCACGCGGGGCGCACTGACGGAGCGACGAGCATGCAATCGATGGCCCAGAACGACGGCGGCGCGCGGTTGATCCCGGCGAACGCCGCCCATCAGTACACCGTGACCCCGGCCGACCTGCCGCTGTCGTGTCCCATGCCGGGCATGGTCCTGTGGAATTCGCACCCGCGCGTGTACCTCGCGATCGAGGCCACCGGCTGGGCGAAGTGCGCCTATTGCGGGGCCGAGTACACCCTGCAGCGCGACCGCTGAGCGCGCCGCCCGGCGGTCACCGGGCGGGGCGGTAGTCGGCGTAGGACTTTTCCTCGACGAGGCTCGAACCGAGCGTCAGGTTGATGCGCCGCTTGATGGCGGCGCGCTCGTCGTTCTCGACGTACACCGCGCGCGCCAGGCGGATGAACTCGGCGT
Source organism: Pseudomonadota bacterium (assembly GCA_021779875.1). Lineage (GTDB taxonomy): Bacteria > Pseudomonadota > Gammaproteobacteria > Steroidobacterales > Steroidobacteraceae > Bog-1198. The sequence continues at coordinate 1,923 of JAJXZV010000034.1, read as the reverse complement.
CGAAGGATTGTTCGCGCTCCTTGCCGCGGATGTCGTCCTCGATCACCCACAGGCGCTCGTTGACCTCCTGCAGGGCGCGCACGTCCGCCCGCACGTCGACGGCCGCGTAGGGCGACTCGCTCCAGGTGCGCTCGAGCGCATCGAGCTCGAGGCGGACGTTCGCGAGCTTCGCCGGATCGCCGATCCGATCCGACTTGATGCGCAGGATGGTGATCTTGTCCAGCAGCTCGCCCGGGGACACCGGAACCTTGATCTCGTTCGTGTTCATCCGCCGAAGTCTAGCGAATATCGCGCTCGCGCATCAGAGCGTCGAGCCGTTCGGTCACGTCGCCCACCTCGATCAAGTCCATGACCCCCGGCCGCTCGACCTTGCGGTTCCAGGGCAGCCGCGCGGCCGGCCTGCCGAGGATGCGCCGCGCCGCGACGTCGTAGCGGTCGATGCACCAGCGGCGGCTGTCGTAGGGGCCGACGCGGGCCGGATTGGTGGCGGCGTACAGGCCGATCACCGGACACCCCACCATGTTGGCCATGTGCACCGGACCCGAGTCCGGGGACAGGAGCACGGTGGCCCGCGCCAGCAGGGCGAGCAGCTCGGGCAGCGTGTCCTGGCCGATCTGATCGATCACCGCCGTGCCCGCCGCGGCCTTGATCGCCGCCCCCATGCGCCGCTCGGTCTCGCTGGGTCCGCCGCTCAGGATGACCCGCATGCCGTGCACCCGGTCGGCGTGCGCCGCCACCGCGGCATAGCGTTCGGCCCGCCAGTTGCGCGCGGCGTGGCTCGAGCAGGGACTGATGACCAGCGTCGGCCGCTCGTCGGGCACCAGCCGTTCGGCATAGGCGCGCGCCGGCGCGGGCGGCCGGGCGTGCCAGGCCGGAGCCCCGGGTTCGACCCCCACGGCGCGCACGAAGCCGAGCAGCGAGTCGAGCACGTGCTCGCGAGTGGCTGGCGCGATGCGCGCGTTGGTGAACAACCACTGCAGTTCGTGCGCCCGCGCGCGGTCGAAGCCGAGCTTGACGGGAGCGCGCACCAGGGTGCTCACCAGGCTCGCCCGCAGGGACAGCTGCATGTGCAGCAGCAGGTCGAAGCGGCGCCCCGCCAGCACCCGGCGCAGCCGGGCGAGCTCGCGCGTCGTCGAGCGCTTGTCGAAGGTGATAAACTCCACCTCCGGCAGCAGCGCCGTCATCAGCTTCGCCTCGATCCGTCCGATGATCCAGGTGAATCGGGTGCGCGGCCAGGCGGCCTGCAGGGCGCGCAGCACCGCCAACGCGTGGCAGGTGTCGCCGATGGCCGATAGCCGCAGCAGGCACGCGCTGTTCGGCGGACTCGCGGAATTCATCATCGAGAAATCGTACCGCAGAATGACCATGGACGATGGCCGCCGCATCGGCACGACCTCCGGCGCCCTGCTGGGCGACGCCGGCGGCCTCGGCGCCGCGTGGGACGGCGCGGCCGAGGCGATGTTCGAACCCGAGTTCTGGGAGGCGCGCGGCTCGCTCGCCGCCGCGGACGCGGGCCGCGGCTCGGCGTGGTTCGTCGCCGCGGAGGGACGGCACTGGGTGCTGCGGCACTATCGGCGCGGCGGCCTCGCCGCGCGGCTGTCGGCCGACCGCTATCTGTGGTGCGGCGAGAGCCGCGTGCGCGCCTTCGCCGAGTGGCGGCTGCTCGCCGAGCTCTCGCGGCGCGGCCTGCCGGTGCCGCGGCCGGTGGCCGCGCGCTACCGGCGCCGCGGCTGCCTCTACCGCTGCGATCTGATCACCGAACGCATTCCCGAGGCGCGTCCCCTGAGCGAGTGGCTCGCGGCGGCAACGGACGACTCGTGGCCATCAACTTGATGGGCAGCTACGACCGCATGGCGTGGGCCCTCGGGGCGGATTCCGAGACCGGCACCTGGCGCGATCTCGATGCAAAGGCGCGCGAACTCA
>JAJXZV010000355.1 GCA_021779875.1 Pseudomonadota bacterium | reverse complement strand
GTTGGTGGGCAGGCGCCCCACGTCGAGCCGAAACTGTTCGACCGCCTTGTCGAGCGCATCGATCTGCGCCCGCGCGGCCTTGACCTGGGATTTGCCGACCTGGGAGAAGTAACGGGGTGCGACGAAGCCGGCGAGCAGGCCGATGATGACCATGACGACCAGCAATTCGAGCAGGGTGAAGCCCGCGACCGGCGCGGAACGTCGCCGCATCGCCGCTGCGCCACCCTCGTTCGACTGTGCCACGTGCATCATCTCCGTGGAACCTGGCTCCCTTGGAATCACTGTACGCAGCCGGTCCCGTCGGCGAAGGTAGTAAAACACGGTATGCGAAACGCCCGCGGCCGGGCCGGCCGCCGGGGGTATAGTGACCGTCTGGCCGGCGCCGCGGATCAGGGCGGCGGCGGTCGCACGAAGCCATGTACGTGCAATTCTTCGGGCTCCACAGATTGCCCTTCCGGCTGCGCCCGGATCGCGAATTCACGTTCCCGGTCCCGGAGTTCGCGCACGGCGTGGCCGCATTGACCGCGGGATTCCGGGGTCCGCTGCGCATCGGCTGGGTGAGCGGCCCGGCCGGGGTCGGCAAGACGCTGCTGCTCGAACAGGTGCTCGACGCCGTCGGGGGCGCCTTCTGCGTCTGCCGCATCAATCAGCCGTTGATGTCGACGGCGGAATTGCTGAAGACGCTGTGCCTGCAGCTCGGCGGCGGCGGCACGCCCGAGCCCGATCCGGGCGGGATGCTGGCGGCGCTCGAGCGCCACCCACGGCCGGCGCTCGTGAGCATCGACGACGCCCACCTGCTCGCGGCGCATCCCATGCGCACGATGCTCGAGCTGGTCCGCCGCCTGCCCTCGCTGCATGTTCTGCTCGCGGGGCGCGACGATCAGGCCGGACGGCTCGCGGTCGAGGCCGAGGCCGAGGCGGGGCGCCGGTCCGCGGTCACGCGCGCGACGGTGCACCTCGCTCCGCTGACGCCCCCGTTGGTGGCGGAATATGTCAGGCATCGCCTCACCGCCGCCGGCGGCGGTGAGCGCTCCCTGTTCGCCGACGACGCGATGCGCTGCGTGGTCCAGCTCGGTGCGGGCGTGCCCCGATTGATCAATGTCTTGGCCGACGGCGCGCTGCACGCCGCGAGCCTGCGTGCTTCGCAGCAGGTGGCGGCCGCCGACGTGCTCGCGGCCGCGCAGGCGCCCTCATGGACGGCCGCGCTGGCGCGCCAGCGGGCCAAGCCGGAGGCGGTGTCGGCTGCAGAGCCGGGCGGCGAGGCGGGACGGGGAGCCAGCCTCCTGGTGACCCACCGAGGCCGCTCGGTGGGCGTGTGGCCGCTCGAGGCCGGCCGGATCACCATCGGCCGCGCACTCGAGAACGACGTGCATCTCGACAGCGACGTGGTCAGTCGAAACCACTGCCAGGTGATCACCGAGGGGGACGAATCGACCATCGAGGATCTCGGCAGCGTCAACGGACTCATCGTCAACGGGCACGCGGCCAAGCGCCACCTGATGCGCGACGGCGACCGCATCCGGGTCGGCGATTTTCTCCTGCTCTACAAAGTCGGCTGAGGGTCGGCGGCCGGGCCGGGCTCCCCCAGCACTTCGCGGATCAGGGCGCGCAGTTCGGCGGTCTCGAACGGCTTGGCGATCACCCCGTGCGCGCCCGCCTCGCGGCAGGCGGCCAGATAGGCGCAGGTGGTGATCGACTCCGGCCGGTAGTGCGCGAGTCCGAATTCGCCGCCGCCCGACATCCCGATGATGCGCACCGCGGGAAAGTCGCGGCGGATCGTCTTGATGGCCGTGACCCCGTCCATGCCCGGCAGGATCACGTCGACGATGGCGAGATCCACCGGCGCCGCGCGCAGCGCGGCCAGACCGGCCGATGCGTCGGGCGCGGTCAGCACGTCGCGCCCGGCGGCTCGCAGCACGCGGCTGAGCGCGCCGCACACGTAGGGCTCGTCGTCGATCACCAGGATGCGCATCAGGAGAGTCCGCCATTCGAGACGACTTGATCCACCTCCTGGGGCGTGAGCAGGTTGCAGCGAATGGCGAACCGCACCACCGACGCGCTGCTGTGCAGATCGAGGCGGCGCAGCAGATTGGCGCGGTACTTCTCGACGCCCTTGATGCCGCGCCCGAGCTCGTCGGCGATGGGCCGCGTCGGGACGCCGAGTGCGATCAGCCGCAATACCCGGCGATCCTCGGGCTCGAGCTGCAAGGCCGCGTCCGCGGACGGCGGCGCGTCCTCGCGCAGCCAGTTGCGCACGACGATGTCGCCGACGCTCGGGCAGGTCGCGCGCATGCCGTCGGCCGCGCGCCGCAGCGCGAGCAGCAGGTCGGCGCGCATCGCGTCCTTGCGCACGTACGCGATCGCGCCGGCGCTGAAGCACTCCCGTATGCTCTCGAGCGAGTCGTGCGCCGTCATCACCAGCACGCGCAGCGTCGGAAATTCGCGGCACAGGCTGCGCACCGCGGTGCCGCCGACGCAGCCCGGCATCCACAGGTCGCAGACCACCACGTCGGGCTCGAGGGCGCGTACTCGCTCTATCGCGGTGTCGATGTCGCCGGCATCGCCGACCACCCGCAGGTCCGATTCCACCGAGAGCAGCGCGCTCAGGCCCTCGCGCACCACGGGGTGATCGTCGACCACCAGAACGCGAAAGGGTTGCGCATGGCGACGCGCGAACTCCGGCCAGATGGGTTCATCCTGCTCGCCCACATCGTGTGTCATCCGCGCCTCTCCCGATCGCGAGTACACGAGCCGAAGGCGCACGCGCCGAGCCGTGCGTCTCGTCATCCCTGTATTTTTACACGCTAGTGTAGACCCGGCCCCGGCGGCCGTCGAGCGCGTCACGGGACCGTCCAGCCGGCCAGCGCGGTGACCTGCGAGCCCTGGGCGGCGGCGAATTTCACCAGGTAGCCGCCCTTGGAGGCGAATCGCTGCCCCTCGGCGAGCGTCAGGCGCGGATACGGACCGGTGAGCACGCGATGTTCGAGGATCTCCTCGGCGCGCTCCACCAGATATTCCGGTACGAACACATCGGCCATGTGGCTCAAGGTCTCCGCGAGCACGCCGCAGGCCAGGTAGGTGTCGACCTGGACCTGTTCGGCGATCACGGGGATGCGCCGGATCGAGAACCAGCCGAGGGGGTAGTCGAGCCGCACGCGGCTGCGGTCCGGCAAATCGAACGGAAAGGCGATTTGCGCGCGCGGGCGCCAGGGCGCCGGCAGCGGCGCGTGCTCGAGTCCCCCCATGAGGCCCGACACGTACACGACCGGCGGCGCCGCCGCGGGATCGCCGAGCGCGGCGAGGTCGGCGGGTCGCAGCCACAGCACCAGGGCGTCACTGCCGGCGACGCGGTGCAGCGCCGCCGCGAGATCTTGGACGCTGGGACTCCGGGGCACGGCCTGAGCATGCACGACGACGCCGTGCGCGCCGAGCGCGGCCGCAAGCGCCCGTGCCGCCGCCTCGCCGGCATCGCCGCTGCGATAGATCCGCGCGACCGTTCGCGGCGGGTGTGCGCCGGCCATCTCGATGCGCTCGCGGATCAGATCGGCCTCGAGCAGCAGTCCGCGCGAGAAATACAGCGTGTAGAAGTCCTGACCCGCGACCACCGGCACCTCGACGTTCGGAAACAGGCACGGCAGGCGGGCGCGCTCGCAGAACTCGTGCACCGGCGCCCAGTGAGCTCCACCCAAGCCCGACACCGCGGCCATCACCGGCTCCTCGGCCAGGTGCCGCTCGAGTTGCGCCCCCCAGGTGT
>JAJXZV010000160.1 GCA_021779875.1 Pseudomonadota bacterium | reverse complement strand
ATGTCCGGCAAGTTGCGCCCCTCGAAATGCGCCGGCAGCACCGCCACCGGCACGGGCGGGGACTGCGAGTAGTCGAGCAGGGTCTGGTGCGCCTCGGTGGTCCGGATGCCGCGGATGCCTTCTTGATAGAACGGCATCGGCATGAAGGAGCTGACGCCGCCGCCGCTGCCGACCGAGTAGATGCCGCAGCTGATCGGATCGAAGCCAAGCACGGTGCACAGCGGGATCAGGTAATCCCAGCCCCAGGCCTGCTCGTTGGCGACGTTGATCGAGAAAGTCTTGCCGCCGGGGATCCCGAAGGTCTGCGTCCCGGGCAGGGTGGTGCCGCCCACCGCGGTCACCCAGGGCTGCACGGCCGGATCATCGACCGAGAGCACGACCGAGCCCTTGGGCGGCGGGTAGGCCGGAGGCGTGAAATACAGCGTCGAGTCGTACGCGCCGGAGTCGCCGGAAGCCACGTACATGCTCTGACCCTGCAGCGCCGCCTGCAGGAACAGGTCGTTGAACGCCTGCAGCGAGCTCGCGTTGCCGCTGCCGGTGACTGGATCGACCACCGGGCCGCCGGTCGTCAGGGTGTCGAAGAATTCCCACTCGCCCCAGCTCACCGAGATGGTGTCCGCCACGTTCGCGTCGATCACGGCCGCGAACGCGTCGATGAAGCCCTGGGAGGTGTTGGGCGCCTCGTAGACGTCGATGTTCGCGCCCGGCGCGATGCCGCCGGACTGCTCGACGTCGAGCGTGGTCTCGATCGAGCCCGAGACGTCGCTCGGCGCACCGGAGCCGCCGTCGATCTGGATCTCGTGGATGCGGTTCGGCGCCACGGTCAGGCCGACCGACTGCCAGTACGCATAGGCGTCGGAGGGCGTGAACGCGGCCAGGGTCACGATGCCGATGGTGCTGCCGCTGCCGTTCACACCGCTCTTGTAGATCGGATTGACGTCGTAGTACTGCGCGAAGTCGCTGACCGTCAGCAAGCCGGGCGCGTTGGTCGTGCCGCCGCCGCCGCCGCCGCCGCCCTGGCCGGCGACGCCGAGCAGGCTCGGATGGGCCGGTATCGCCGCCGAATGCTCGAGGTGCGGGTGATAACGCGGCCGGGAATCCAGGCCGACGACGCCCTGCACCGCGCCCGCGATCGCCGCGGCGACCTTCGGCGCGCCCACGGGCGAGTGATAGCGGTAGCCCGGACCTTTGGCCGAGGACGGCACCTCGAACTCGTGCATCTGCACGCCGAATTCGGCGTTCACCGCGGCCGCGCTGCCGGTCACGCTGAGCTGCGTGGCGGTGAGCTGCGTCACGCGCATGCCCGCGGCGCGAAAATGCTGCGTGACCGCCGCGACCGTCGCCGGCGCCGGCGCGAACCGGGCCGCGAATTGTTGCGGAGTGAGGAAGTGGCGATATTGATCGCTGCCCGGCGTGTACAGCGCCCGGAGTGCGTCGAGCGCCCGGTCCGAGTCGCGCAGCTTCAGCGACACGGTGAAGCTCACCGGCGCGCCGCCGCCGGCCGCGTTGGCCGAGGACCCCAGATCGACCGCGGTGGGCAGAGCGCCCCCGCCATCCGCCGCCGCGGCGGCGGCCATCAAGGCGAGGCCGAGCACTGCGGCCGGCCACGTTTTAATCAACTGCATGATCATCCCCCTGTTCGGTGTCGACGTTCATCGCCACGAGCGGCGTACCCGCGCGGGAATACCGCTCTCCTCCAATCCCTTCAAGGACCCCGGCCTGCACCCCGTACGAATGTCCGTGTCGCCCATCACATTGCGGCAGCGCAGTTTGGTGAGTGAGTATACGATTGAACGAGGCGGCGGCAAGTTCCGTGTCAATTGCCGCGTTCATTGACCATAATGCGGTCGATGGAATGTTCCGCGCTGCGCACGGTCAGAGTCGATGACTCGGCAACCCGCAGGGCATGAGGAGACGGCAGTGAAGAGGCTTACGCGCGTGGCGATTCTGGCGCTGCTCGCCGGCATGACCGGCTGCCCGCTGACGGCGAGCTACACCGTGGGCGGCTATCTGACCGGCCTGCACGGCATCGGGCTGGTCCTGGAGGTCAACGGCGGCAACGACATGACCATGGTCGCCAATGGCGCCTTCGTCTTCCCGCGGGCCGTGGGCCAGGGCAGCCCGTATTCGGTCACGGTGCGCACCCAGCCGAGCAATCCCGCCCAGACCTGCACGGTGCGCAACGCCAGCGGCACGATCAACAAGCAGAGCGTCGGCAACGTCCTCGTCAACTGCACCCAGGCCGCGAGCCTCGCGTTCGTGGTGAGCGAGACCTCGAACACCATCGCCCTGTACGCCATCGATCCGGCCGCCGGCACGCTCGTGCTGCTGCCCGGCGCTCCGTACTTCGGCACCGGCACGACGCCGATCGCCGCCACGGTCGAGCCCAACGGCAACTTCCTGTACGTGGCCAACAACACCTCGAACGACGTCTCGGTCTACTTGATCGACTACCTGACCGGCACGCTGACCTCGGCCGGCACGCCGATCCCCGCCGGCATCGCGCCGACGTCGGTCGCGGTCGATCCCACGGGCCGCTTCCTGTACGTCGCGAACATCGGCGACAACACGATTTCCGCGTTCGCGCTCGATCCGACCTCCGGCCTCGGCACCCCGGTGGCCGGCTCCCCGTACCTCGTCGGCAACGAGCCCTCGGCGGTGCAGGTCGACCCCAGCGGCAACTTCCTGTACGTGTCGAACCTGTTCGACGGCGACGTGGTGGTCCTGTACATCGACCCGCTCTCGGGCGCGCTGGTCAACGTGCCGGGCTCGCCCTTCGGCACCGGCAAGGGGCCCGTCTCGATCGCCGCGGACCCCACCGGCTCGTTCGTCTACGTGGCGAACTCGGCGTCGAACGACATCTCCGAGTTCTCGTTGAACCTCTCCTCCGGCACGCTCACGCCGGTGAGCGGCTCGCCCCTGTCGAGCGGTTCCAGTCCGCAGACCATCGCGGTCGATCCCACGGGCCGCTTCCTCTATGCGGCCAACACCACCAAGGCGAATTCGGTGGGCGTCTTCTACATCACGCCGACCACCGGCGCGATCAATCCGGCATCGACCGCGGCCGCGGGCACCCTGCCCGTCAGCCTGGCGATCGACGCCTCGGGGAAGTTCGTGTACGTGGCGAACGGCAATTCGAACGACGTCTCGGTGTATTCGGTGGACGCGGCGAGCGGTGCCCTGACGCCGGTGAAGAACTCCCCGTTCTCGGCCTTCGGCATCGGTCCCCGGGCCATCGCCGTCTATTGAGCGCGGCGTGTGAGCGGCGGCTCACTACCGGCGTCCGCGGCACCATGACGGGCGCGCGGGCGGTTACACTTCGACCGTGCTAGCTCCATCGTCCAGGGATTCGGCTCGAGACTCGCGATCGCTCGGATTGGTCGCCCGGTTGTGGCTGCTGCTCGCCGCGCTGGTGGCCGAGACCCTTCTGCTCTCCTATCTGGTGCAGTTCACGCCGATCGACGACGTGCACGGCGCGGCCCGGGTCGTGCGGGACGTGCAGCATTGGCTGTTTCGGCTGGTCATCGCGTACGTCTCGTCCTTCGCGGTGCTCGCCCATCTGCGCCGGACCCGGGTCGCGGCCGCGTGGCCCGCGGGCGCCGCCATCGCCTGGCGGCCGTCGTGGCTCGCGGCGCACGTCCTGCTGCTGCTGCCCATGGCCTGGCTGTCCGCGATCCTCTATGCCGATGCCTCGCCCGCGGTGTTCGTGCTGCGCGCCGCCGCGTGGCACGCGATCGGCGTCGGCGCGGTCGCCGCGCTGTGCGC
>JAJXZV010000418.1 GCA_021779875.1 Pseudomonadota bacterium | reverse complement strand
GCCGGCCGTCAGGATCCGGCCGCCCTCGAGGCCGCCGCGCGCGCCGCCGCGGCCGGCGTCCTGCCGCCCGTGACCGACAAGCAGCGCCTGCAGGCGGGGCCGGTGCGCGCCGATCTCGACCTGCCGCGTTGCGCGGGCCCCGTACGGCCGGTGATCAGCGCCGGCGGCCACATGAAGGACCGGGTGACCGTCCAGATCGTCTGCGATGCGCCGACGCCCTGGCACATCTACGTACCGGTGCGCGTGGTCGGCTTCTCGGCCGCGGTGGTCGCCGCGCATGCCATCGTGATGGGCACGGTGATCACGGCGGACGATCTGCGCGTCGAGCAGCACGACGTGAGCGAACTGCCCGCCGGCTTTCTCGATTCCCCGTCGATCGCGGTTGGTCTGAGCGCGGCCCGGCCGATCTCGGGGGGAGCCATCCTGACCAATCAACAGCTGAATGCGCCCAAGGCGATCGAGCGCGGGCAGTCCGTCACCCTGGTCGCGGATGCCGGCGGAATGAGCATCCGCATGGCCGGCCGCGCCCTGAGCGATGGTTATGTAAACCAGCGGGTCAAGGTGCAGAATCTATCGTCGGGCCGGGTGGTCGAGGGCGTAGCCCGATCCGCGCAGGTCGTGGAAATTTTTTTCCAGTAGCCCTTCAGTGAACCACGTCACAGTCGATATCCCGGTACATGGCGGGTGATCAGGACTCCACGCGGGGATTCGTGAAGATTAAAGATCATCCGAACCCTGACGATAACGTGCTTAGGGCGGTTGCAAACCCCAAGGAGAGACGGCGGTGTCTGGCAAAATAAATGGATATTCGACGACCAACCCGGTCGCTCCCGTCACGCAGGGCGCGGGCGCGGGCGCCACGGCCGCCGATCGCGCTTCCGGGGACGCGGCCGCCGCCGGTGCGGCGGGCGGATCCACGGGCGACCACGTCACGCTGACCGATTCGGCGCGCTCGATGCAACAGATCGAGGCCGCCATCGCCAGGGCCCCCGTGGTCGACGCCGCCAAGGTCGCAGCCGTCAAGCAGGCGATCTCGTCCGGGACCTACCAGATCGATTCCCGCAGCGTCGCCGGCAAGATGCTCGGCGCCGAGCGCCACCTGAAGTGACCCCATGAACCCCGACGCGCGCGGCCGACTCGAACAGCTGCTCGACCGCGAACTCGAGGTGGCGCGCTCGCTGGAGCTGACTCTGGCGGCCGAGAAGAGCGCGCTCACCGGGGAATCCGCGGCCGCCGTGGAGCGGCTGGCCGCCGAGAAGGTCCGGCTGTTCGACCTGCTCGAATCCATGGAGAAGGAACGCCGTGCCCTCGGGCACGCCCCGGCCGCGGACGCCCCGCCCGCCGCCGGCCTCGCCGATCGCTGGCGCGCCCTGATGGACCTGATGGCCGGTTGCCGCGCCGCGAACGAGGTCAACGGCCACATCATCCACGCGCGCCTGAATCAGATTCGCCAGCTGCTCGGCGTGGTGCGCGGCGTGCAGCCGCTCACCTACGGTCCGCAAGGCAAGACCCTGGCCACGGCGCTGCGCGCCCTGGCGCGAGCGTGATCGATGCTCGTCCTCAGCCGCCGCGCCGATGAGTCGATCGTCATCCAGCCCGCCGACGGGGTGGATGGCAGCCTCACGCTGGCCCAGCTCTTCGCGAACGGCCCGATCCAGATCACGCTCCTCGGCGGCACCGGCAAGCGCATCAAGATGGGCATCGACGCCCCCGAGCAGCTCGCGATCCGCCGCAAGGACGTCGAGTAACATTTGACATAAACGCCGCGTGCAAGCGGCCCTTCGCGAACCCGGCCCCGGTGTGCATAATGGCCGGGTGTCCTAAAGCCACTCGAAGGGATCACCGGATGGAGCGTCGCCTGCACACCCGCCATCGCGCACGAACCACGGTGTACGTCGTGCTGCCCGGACGGCGCAGCCGGATCTGCCGGGCCAAGAATCTGAGCGCCAACGGCGTGTTCGTCGAGACCGAGAACCTCGGTCTTCGCAAGGGACAACAGGTGCAGCTCGCCTTCGCGATCAATCTCGGTCTGGTGACCAAGATCCACCGCCGCACGGCCATCGTCGCGCACGTCACGCGCGGCGGCACCGGCCTCATGATGGAGCAGTTCGCCGGCCGCTGACCGCGGGCGGGCGATCCTTAGTAGACTACGCGGCGCATGCCGCCCTCACGAACGCAGCGCCCGGAGGCCATCCGCATCCGGGGCGCACGCCAGAACAACCTCAAGAACCTCGATCTCGATCTGCCCCTCGACGAGCTGATCGTGGTGACCGGCGTCAGCGGCTCGGGCAAGTCCTCGCTGGTGTTCGACACCCTGTACGCCGAAGGTCAGCGCCGTTACGTCGAGACCTTCTCGCCCTACGCCCGGCAGTTCCTCGATCGCATGGACAAACCGGCGGTCGACCGCATCGAGGGCATTCCCCCCGCCATCGCCATCGATCAGACCAACCCGGTGCGCACCTCGCGCTCCACGGTCGGCACGATGACCGAGCTGAACGACCACCTGAAGCTGCTGTTCGCGCGGGCCGCCGTGCTGCATTGCCGCCAGTGCGGGCGGCCGGTGCGTTGCGACACCGCCGCGCTCATCCGCGAGGAGGTCGGCCGCCGCGCCCGGGAGGCCGGCGACCCGCGCCTGCTGATCACCTTTCCGGTACCCATCCCGGCGAACTTCGAGGAGGCCGAGATCACGGCGCTGCTCGCCGCCCAGGGTTACACGCGGATTCACGAGCGGCGCGCGGGCGTTCTGCAGGTGCTGCAGGACCGCTTCCGCTGGTCGAGCGCCGACCCGGCGCGCGTCGCCGAAGCGATCGAGGCGGCGCTCAAGGTCGGCGGCGGCCGGCTCGACGTCCACGTACGCCCCGACGACGGCGAGACGCCGCCGCCGTGGCGCTTCTCCTCGCAACTTCACTGCCCGGATTGCGACATCGCCTACAAGGCGGCGACCCCCAGCACCTTCAGCTTCAACTCGCCCGTCGGCGCCTGCGACACCTGCCGCGGCTTCGGCCGCAGCATCGGCGTGGACTACGGACTGGTCATCCCCGACTCCTCGTTGAGCCTGCGTGCCGGCGCGATCAAGCCCTGGCAGACCGCCTCGTTCGAGGAGTGCCAGGCCGACCTCCAGAAGTTCGCCCGCAAGCGCGGCATTCCGCTCGACACGCCCTGGCGCGAGCTGACGCCGGCGCAACGCGGCTGGGTGATCGACGGCGAGGGCGAGTGGACCGGGAAGGTCTGGTACGGCGTGCGCCGCTTCTTCGCCTGGCTCGAGACCCGGGCGTACAAGATGCACATCCGCGTGCTGCTGTCGCGTTACCGCTCGTACACCGAGTGCCCGGACTGCCACGGGGCGCGCCTCAAGCCGGACGCCCTCCTCTGGCGGCTGGGCTCGCCGGGACTGTCCATCCGCGAGCTCGCACTGCTGCCCATCGACCGATGCCGCGCGTTCTTCGATTCGCTCGCGCTGCCGGCGCCCCTCGACGAGGCGGCGGACCTGCTGCTGAAGGAGATTCGGGCGCGTCTTCGCTACCTGGCCGAGGTCGGCCTCGGCTACCTCGACCTCGATCGGCAGTCGCGCACGCTCTCCGGCGGCGAGGTGCAGCGGATCAATCTCACCACCGCGCTCGGCACCTCGCTGGTGAACACGCTGTTCGTGCTCGACGAGCCCTCGATCGGCCTGCATCCGCGCGACGTCGACCGCATCGTCGGGGTCATGCGCCGGCTGCGAGACGCCGGCAACACGCTGGTGGTGGTGGAGCACGACCCCATCATCATGCAG
>JAJXZV010000184.1 GCA_021779875.1 Pseudomonadota bacterium | reverse complement strand
ATAAAAGGCCTTGCGCGCCAGATGCAGCATGACGGCCGAATCCTTGCCCACCGAATACAGCATCACCGGCCGTTCGGCCTGCGCGACCACCTCCCGCATGATGTGGATGCTCTCCGCCTCCAATCTCTCGAGGTGCGTCAGGACGCGGGCTGGGACGATCGTGGTCACGTGAGCACCATCTTGAGTCCGAGCAGCGCCAGGATCAGGGAGATCGCCGGGCGCAGGACCCTGTCCGGCACGCGGGTGCCGCCCATCGCGCCGAGCGCGATGCCCGGGATGGATCCGATCAGCAGATTGATCAGCAGGCCGAAATCGACGTTGCCGAGGAACAGATGGCCGGTGCCCGCGAGTATCGTCAAGGGTATGGCGTGCACGATGTCGGTTCCCACCAGCGCGCTCGCAGTCAGCCGGAGCGGATACAGGTACAGCAACATGACCGCGCCGAGCGCACCCGCCCCGATCGAGGTGAAGGTCACGAGGAAGCCCAATATAGCACCCGCCAGGACCGTGAGCGCCGGCTGGAGGAACGCGAGCGCGGCCGGGCGCTCGCCCCACATGCGGGTGCCGATGGCGTGCAGGCGTCCGCGGAACACCGCCGCGGCCGAGGTCAGCATCAGCGTCACCCCGAGCGTCTTGAAGAGGATCTGATTGCGGCTCTGCGGCGCGCCCGTGGCGTGCAGCCACGACAGCGTCAACAGGGCGGCGGGCAGACTGCCGCAGAACATCCGGCGCAGGATCTGCCAGTCGACCGTGCCCTTGCGGTCGTGGATCCAGGCGCCCACGAACTTGGTGACGGCGGCGAACCACAGGTCCGTACCCACCGCGATGCTCGGCGCCATGCCGAAGAGCAGGACCATGATCGGCATCATGAGCGATCCGCCGCCGACGCCGGTCAGACCGACGAGCAGCCCAACGCCGAAGCCCGCCGCCGTGTTGATCCAGTTCAGATGCATCGGTTAGGCGAGACGGCTAGGGCGCATGTCGAATCGCCTCGAACACCGCTCCGTCCTTCATGACGAACTCGACCTGCTCGAGCGCGTGCACGTCGGCGAGCGGATCGCCCCGCACGGCGATCAGGTCCGCGTGGGCTCCGGGCGCCACGACGCCGATGAGCCCGGCCTGGCCGAGCAGGTCGGCGGCCCGCGAGGTGGCCGACTGGATGGCCTGCATGGGGGTCATGCCGAACTCGACCTCGCGCGCGAACTCCTGGGCGATGGGTTGGGACCAGGGGAATCCGCCGACGTCGGTTCCGAAGGCGATCTTGACGCCCGCGTGCAGCGCCTTCGCGAAGGATGCGCCGTGCAGGGCGACGCGCTTGCGGTCCCGCTTGCCGGCGTCGGTGTCCGGCGGGTCCCAGTCGGTGTAATACACCGCGAGCGTCGGCACGTACCAGGTGCCCTGGCGGACCATCTGGGTGATCTGCGCGTCGTCGAGCTCGAGTCCGTGCTCGATCGAGTCGCAGCCGCCGTCGAGCGCGCGCTGCAGGCCGATGCCGTTGTATGCATGGCACGCGACCTTGCGGCCCCAGCCGTGCGTCTCGTCGACGATCGCCTTCAGCTCTTCGAGGGTGAGCGTCGGCTGGGAGACCAGGGCGCCCCGCTGATCGAGCCAGGACCGATGCGTCATATAGACCTTGATCCAATCGGCGCCGCGGTCGAGCTGCTCGCGCGCCGCCTTGCGCGCCTCGACCGGCCCATCGATGAGCTGGGCTCCCTTGGGCACCGTGATCTCGGGCGCGTAACCCTCGAGCGCATAGCCGCCCGTGCTCGAGATCGAGAGCGTCGAGACCCACAAGTGCGGGCCCGGGATGATGCCCTCGTCGATGGCCCGCTTGATGCCGACGTCGCCGTAGCCCGCGCCCTCGGTCTCCATGTCGCGCAGGCTCGTGAAGCCCTGTTCGAGCGCGCGGCGCGCCGCCACCACGGCCCGCGCGACGCGGTAGGCGGCCGGGAATTTCAGCAGCTGCACGTCGTAGCCGCCGGCTTCCGGGTCCTCGCCCTGCAGGAAGATGTGGGTGTGCGTGTCGATCAGGCCGGGAAGCACCGTGGCCGATCCCAGATCGATCAGCCGCGCGCCCGGCGGCAGCGGCCGCGAGCCCGCCGGGATCATCCCCGCGATGAGCTTGCCGCGCACCACGATGGCGACGTCCCGGCGCGGCCGATCGTCCCGGCCGTCGATGAGCGTATGCGCCCGGACCACGATCTCGGGCGGTTCGGGCGGGTCGCTCGCATTCGCGGTTGGCGGGCACGCCCAGACCGACCCCAGCAACGCCCAGGCAATCAATCGTCCGCCGCGCGCAGTGCGCCCGTTCTCGATCACGTCGTACCTCGCGGTCATGGCTCGTTCTTGTAGATCCTGCCTTCCTTCATCACGAAGCCTACCTTCTCCAGGACCCTGATGTCCTCGAGCGGATCGCCCGCGACCGCGATGAAGTCGGCGGATTTGCCGGGCGCGATGGAACCGAACAGCTCGGGGTGGCCGATCAGATTCGCCGCGTTGATCGTGGCCGACTGGATCGCCTGCATCGGCGTCATGCCGTACCTGACCATGAAGGCGAACTGCCGCGCGTTCTGGCCGTGCGGGCAGATCCCGGCATCGGTGCCGAAAGTCATCTTGACGCCTGCGCGCACCGCCTTGGTGAAGTTGCGGCGCTGCGCTTCGGCGAGGTCGCGGTCGTGCTGCAGGAAGTCCGGCGGCTCGTTCGGATCCGCCTGGATGCACTCCTCGTCGTAGATGTCCATGTCCAGGTAGGTGCCGTGCTGCTTCGCGAGCGCGATGCCCTCGTCGTCGATCAGGGTCGCGTGCTCGACCGAGGCCACTCCGGCGCGGATGGCATTCTTGATGCCTTCGGCCGCGTGCGCGTGCGCCTCGACACGAAGCCCGAAATTGGCCGCCTCCTCGACCGCGGCGCGCAGCTCCTCTGGGGTGAACTCGACGGACTTCGGGTTGCTCGTGTGGGTGAGCACCGCGCCGGTGGCCAGGACCTTGATGTGATCCGCGCCCCGGTGCGCCAGCTCCCGTATCCTCTGCCGCACCTCCCAGGGGCTGTTCGCCTCGCCGTAGCGAAGTTCGAGCGGCAGCTGGATATCGGGCGCGAGGCCGGTCATCGCGCCCGCGCCGCTGCTGATGGTCACGTAGGCTCCGGCGACGTACATGCGCGGTCCCTCGATGATCCCCGCGGCGATCGCGTCGCGCATCGCGACGTCGTTGAAGGCGCGATAGACGCCGACGTCGCGCACCGTCGTGAAGCCGGCAAGCAGGGTCGCGCGCGCATTGGGGATCGTGGCGTAGGCCAGCTCGGCGGCCGAACGCGTGAGCACGTGCAGCGGTTCCGGA
This sequence comes from Pseudomonadota bacterium, assembly GCA_021779875.1. Taxonomy (GTDB): domain Bacteria; phylum Pseudomonadota; class Gammaproteobacteria; order Steroidobacterales; family Steroidobacteraceae; genus Bog-1198. The sequence continues at coordinate 459 of JAJXZV010000184.1, read as the reverse complement.
TCGTTGATGTCCGCGAGGTGCGTGTGGCAGTCGACCAGCCCGGGCAGGACCGTACGGTTCGACAGATCGAGCCGCACGGCGTCCGCGGGCACGGGCAGGTCCGCGCCCACGGCCGTGATCCTGCCGTTCGCGACCAGAATGGTCTGGTCGCGCAGTTCGCGCCCGCCGTCGACGTCGATGAGACGTCCGGCGTGAATGGCGATCACCGTGCCGGTGGAGGAGGGCACGGCATCGGGCGCCGGCGCGCCGATCGCGCGCTGCGAGATGACGGCGTTCGCAAGGGCGATCGTCAGCGCCGCGCCGAGCGGCAGGTGTCGTGTGATCATCGTTCCGATGGTACTGTGTCGCGGCCCCGAAGGCATCCTCGCGGCCGGGTGGCCGAGCGACCGACTCTTCTTTAATGAGCGACAGGATAAGATGGTCTGTACTTATGACGCTTGTGTCTAAGCCGGTGCGCGG
>JAJXZV010000072.1 GCA_021779875.1 Pseudomonadota bacterium | reverse complement strand
GGGGAGCGAACGTGGTTAGAGGCCTGCGCGCAGCCGCCGCGCTCGCGCTGCTGCTCGGCGGCTGTTCGCTCGCGCCGCCCCTGAAGGTGCCGGACGTCCCGACGGGCGCCGCCTACCGGGAACTCGGGCCGTGGACCCGGGCGGAGCCGGCCGACCGCCTACCGCGCGACCGCTGGTGGGTCCTGTACGGGACGCCGGAAATCGACGACCTCGCCCAGCGGCTGATCGCCGGCAATCCGACCCTCGCCGCCGCGCTCGCCGATTATGCGCGGGCGAGGGCGCTCAGTGACCAGGCGCGCGCCGGCCTGTTCCCGACCCTCGGCGTGGCGGCGGGCGTGTCGCGTGTGCGCGATTCCGCGCACGCGCCGCTGCTCGGGCCGACCGCCCCGCGCTATTACGACCAGAACGTCGTCGGCGGCAGCGTGGGGTACGAACTGGATCTCTGGGGTCAGATCCGGAATCAGGTGGCCGCGGGCCAGGCGAACGCCCAGGCGTCGGCGGCGGACCTCGAGAACGCACGCCTCTCGCTGCTCGCCCAGCTGGTCGACGACTACGTGCGGCTGCGCAGCCTCGACCGCGAGAGCGCCATTCTCGCCGACACCGTGGACGCCTATGACCGCGCGCTCTCGCTGACCGGGCAGCGGCACGGGGCGGGCATCGCCGCCGGCCTCGACGTCGCGCAGGCGCAGACCCAGCTCGACGCCGCGCGCTCGAAGGCGGCCCAGATCCTCGCGCAGCGCGCGCTCCTGGAGCACGCGATCGCCGCGCTCCTCGGCGTCTCCGCCTCGACCTTCGCCATCGCGCCGGCCATCGTGGACATCGAGCTGCCGCGCATTCCCGCCGGCGTCCCGACCACCCTGCTCGAGCGGCGGCCGGACGTCGCCAGCGCGCAGCGGCGCATGATCGCGGCCAATGCGAACATCGGCGTCGCCCGCGCGGCCTACTTCCCCTCGGTCACGCTGGGCGGACAGGGCGGTTTCGAGAGCACCCAGTTCTCGAACTGGCTCACCCTGCCGAGCAGCTACTGGGCCATCGGACCGAACGCGCTGCTCAGCGTGCTGGACGGGGGACTGCGCCGGGCGCAGGTGGCGCAGGCTCGCGCGGAATTCGACGCCTCGGCGGCGAACTATCGGGGCGTGGTCGTGGCCGCCTTTCAGCAGGTCGAGGACAGTCTGGCGAGCCTCGAGCACTACCGGGACGCGGATCGGGAGGAGCGGGCCGCCGTCGATGCGGCGCGCCGCACGCTCGATCTGTCCATGGTGCTGTACAAGCAGGGTGCGGCGGACTATCTCACCGTCGTGACGGCGCAGACAGCGTTCTTGCAGGCGCAGTTGCAGGCGCTCGATCTGCAGACGCTCGAACTCGGCGCCAGCGTCGAGCTCGTGCGCGCGCTCGGCGGCGGCTGGCAGGACGGAGCGGATCGATCATTCTGACGGCCGCCGGCGGCGGCCGAGCGGCGCCGCCGGCGGTTCCCGGAGCCGCGATCAGCCGGCGGGGCTGCCCTCGACCTGGATCTGCAGGGCCACGTCCATCTTGAAGCCATAGGCCTTGCCGTAATCGACGCCGAAGGCGGCGCGATCGAGGTGCGCTGACGCGTCCGCGCCGCAGACCTCCTTCTTGGTCATCGGATTCGGCTTGCACATGAACGAGTGGATCGTCAGGGTGACCGGCTTGGTCACGCCGTGCATGGTCAGGGTGCCCTCGGCTTCGGTGGGGGCGTCGCCGTTCCATCGGGTGAACTTGCCGGTGTAGGTCGCCGTGGGGTACTTCTGGACGTCGAAGATCTCGGCCGAGCGGGCGTGTTCGTTCATCTTCTCCATGCCGAAGTCGATCGAATTCATGTTCACCGTGACCTCGATCGAGCCGGTGTGCGCCGCCTTGTCGTAGACCACCTTGCCGGTGGTGTCGGTGAACTTGCCGCGCCACACCGACAGTCCGCCCATGTGGTCGGCCGCGAAGCTCGGGTAGGTGTGATGCGGATCGAGCACGTAGGTGACCGGGGCCGCGAGCGCGCTCGCGCCCATCAGCGTGGCCAGCGAGGCCAATGCGAATCGATTCATGCGGAGCTCCTTGCGAAAGACTTGGGTATGATGCCGTCACCTTGGCGACGGACGTCGAGCCGGGATCATAGCCGAAGTCGCGACGATTCCCGGCACCTGTCGCATTTGTAAATCTCGCGAGGGGCCACGACCCATGGAATTGTTCGCTGCAATCGAGTCCCGGACCTCCGCCGCGCGCCTCACCGTCCCCGGTCCGAGCGCCGAGCACCTCGAGAGGATGCTGCAGGCGGCGGCCCGCGCGCCCGATCACGGGCGCCTGCGGCCCTGGCGATTCAGCGTGCTCGACGCGGACGCCCGCGAGCGCTTCGCCGAGGCCGCGGCGTCCGCCAAGCGGACGGCGATGCCGGGTCTCGACGCGGAGCAATTCGCGGCCGAACGTGCCAAGCAGCTGCGCGCGCCGACGCTGGTGGTGGCGGGCTGCGCGGTGCGCCGCGACAACCCGAAGATCCCCGAGATCGAGCAGGTGCTCGCCGTGGCGGCGGCCACCCAGAACTTCATCCTCGCGGCGCACGCGCTCGGCTACGGCGTGATGTGGAAGACCGGCGTCGCGGCCTACGATCCGGGCGTCAAGGCGGTGGCGGGGCTGCGCCCGGAGGACCACATCGTGGCCATCCTTCATCTGGGCACGCGCGCCGGCTAGCCCCCCGTCCCATCATCCGGCGGCCGGCGCCCGGAACGAGTGCCCGCGCAGAGACACGGACTTGACCAGCGCCCAGGCGGTGACTCCGGCCCGCAGCTCGAGTTCGGCGGTGGCCGCCTTGGTCACCCGGGCGAGGACCTGCGCGCCGCCGACGTCGATGGCGATCAGATCCGATTCGAGATCGTCGGAGGTCACCGCCGCGACCGTGCCGGGCAGGGCGTTGCGCACGCTCAGGTGATGCGGACGCTCCGTGGACACGATGATGTCGCGGGCGAGCAGATGCACCCGCAGCCGCGCGCCGAGCCGGAGGTCGTGCGCCTGCACCCGCAGTTCGCCGCGGCCGACGCGCACCGCGGCGAGTCCGCCGGCTTCGAGGCCGATCACCTCGCCGTCGAGCACCGCGCCCACCGCGTCGGGTCCGACGATGTCGCGCAGCCGGGGGTCGAGGCTCATCTCGCCGATGCCGCCCTGACCGAGGACGCGGCCGCGATCGATCAGCACGAGATGGGTCGCGAGGCGCAGGACCTCGTCGAACTGATGGCTCACGTACACCATCGGGATCGCCAGCTCGTCGCGCAATCGCTCGAGGTAGGGCAGCACCTCCTCCCGCCGTCCGGCGTCGAGCGAGGCCAGCGGCTCGTCGAGCAGCAGCAGGCGAGGCTGGCTGAGGAGCGTGCGGCCGATCGCGACCCGCTGGCGTTCCCCGCCCGACAGCTGATGCGCACGCCGCCGCAGCAGCCCGCCGAGCTCCAGCAGGTCCACCACGGCGTCCCGATCCACGAAGGCGCGGCCGCGCGCGCGCCGCCGCGCGTACTCCAGATTGCCGCGGACGCTCAGGTGGGGGAACAGCCGGGCGTCCTGGAAGACGCAGCCGATGCGCCGCCGCTCGGGCGGCACGTTCACGCGCCGCGCCGAGTCGAGCAGCGGCTCGCCGTCGAGGGTGATGCGTCCCTCGTCCGGATCGAGCAGGCCGGCGATCAGCGCCACCAGGGTGCTCTTGCCGCAGCCCGAGCGACCGAACAGCGCGGCCACCCCGGGAGTGGGCAGGACGACCCGCGCCTGCAGGGAGAAATCGCCGCGCCGCATGCGAAGGTCGATCTCGAGCATCA
>JAJXZV010000132.1 GCA_021779875.1 Pseudomonadota bacterium | reverse complement strand
GAACGGCTGCGGGTCGAGCACGCGCAGGCGCACCTTGCCGTTCGAGCGTGCGGCCATCTCCTCGAGGAATTCGCGGACCCGCGCCGCGTAGGGCATGAGCAGCGGGGCCTGCTTGGCCGCCACCTCGCGCGAGAAATAGAAGTACAGGTTCACCGGCTCCTTCAGCTCCGCGAGCACCTGGCGGGTGCCGTCGCTCAGCGTGTACAGCCGGTTCTCGGTCAGATCGAGCCGCGCGCCGCGCAGCGCGACGTTCGAGAGCATGACGATCCCGAGGAACAGAACGGCGAGGGCCGCGAGGCCGCCCACGCCGAAGCCGGTCTTCCGCCAACGTGTCGCGTCCACTATTCCGCCTTCTTCATGTCGAGAACCAGCGCCGTTGCCGTCAGCCAGGAGACGATCAACGCCGCGAAATACACGATGTCGCGCAGATCGATCACGCCCTTGGAGATCGCCTCGAAGTGCGTCAGGAAGCTCAGCGAGGCGATCGCGTCGACGATCGCCTGCGGCAGCACGCCGCGCACGAAGTCGAGCACCAGGGGAAAGCCGGCGAGCAGGAACACGAATCCGACCATCGCCGCGGTGACGAAGGCGACCACCTGGTTGCGCGTGGCGGCGGACAGGCAGGTGCCGATCGCGAGGAAGCCGCCGGCCATCAGGAAGCTGCCGACGTAGGCCGCCACGATGGCGCCGTTGTCCGGATGCCCTAGGTAGTTGACCGTGATCCAGATCGGGAAGGTGAGCAGCAGCGCGATGCCCGCGAAGACCCACGCGGCGAGGAATTTGCCGACCACCGCCTGCCACAGCGTGATCGGCAGCGTCATGAGCAGCTCGATGCTGCCGCTGCTGCGCTCCTCGGCCCAGAGCCGCATCGAGATCGCGGGAATCAGCACGAGGTACAGCCACGGGTGCCAGCGGAAGAACGGCTGCAGATCGGCCTGACCGCGCTCGAGGAAGCCGCCCACCTGGAAGGTGAACACGGCGGCGAGCACCAGGAAGATCACGATGAACACGTAGGCGAGCGGCGTGGTGAAGTAGCCGCGCAATTCGCGCCGGAAGATGGTGGTCACTTGGTTCACAGCGTGGCTCCGTGGGCCTTGAACGGATCGGCGCCGGCGGCCTCGGCCTGCAGCGGCTGGGTGAGCGAGCGGAACACCTCGTCGAGGCGGCCCGCCTCGAGGTGCAGCTCGGGCACGTCCCAGTCGTTCTTGACGACCAGGGCGCTGACCGCGGGCAGCACGTTCGCGCCCGGGCGCGGCACGGCGGTGAGGCGCAGCTCGCGCTCGTCGAATTCCACCGCGGTCACCTCCGCGAGCGCCCCGATCGCGACGCGTCCGGCCTCGAACGCCTCGCGCCGCTCGAACCGCAGCGTCACCGCGTGGTGGTAGCGGGACCGGGCCTCGAGGGCGGCCGGGGTCTCGTCGGCGACGATGCGCCCGTTGGCGATGATGATGGCCCGGGTGCACACCTCGTGGACCTCTTCGAGGATGTGCGTGGACACGACGACCAGCTTGTCCTTGCTCAGCTCGTTGATGAGGCGGCGCACCTCGTGCTTCTGGTTCGGATCGAGCCCGTCGGTCGGCTCGTCAAGAATCAGGACCTGCGGGTCGTGGATCAGCGCCTGGGCGAGCCCGACGCGCCGCCGAAAGCCCTTCGACAGGGTTTCGATCACCTGGTCGGCCACGGGGCCGAGCGCGAGCCGGTCGATGACCACGTCGCGCCGCCCGCGCCGCCGGGCGCCCTTCAGGCCGCGCACGTCGGCCACGAAGTCCAGGAACTCCCCGACCGTCATCTCGCCGTACGTCGGCGCGCCCTCCGGCAGATAGCCCATGCAGGCCTTGGCCGCCACCGGCGCCGCGCCGATGTCGTGACCGCACACCGACACCGTGCCCGCGGACGGGGCGATGAAGCCGGCGATCATGCGCATGGTGGTCGACTTGCCCGCGCCGTTCGCGCCCAGGAAGCCGAGGACCTCCCCCGGGGCCACGGTGAAGGTCAGGTCGTCGACGGCCAGGATGCCGCCGTAGCGTTTGGTCAGGTTTTGCGTCTTGATCATGGGCGCCTAACGATTTATCCGCATCGGGGCGCGGATTCTAACCAGGATGGGCCGCGATGGCAGCCCTTCCGCCGCGCCGGCGTCCCGTCACTGACGTCCGGCCCTCTTCTCGATGACACTCTTATTGTCCTTTAATATTCGCCGCACCTCGGTCAGCGCCGGCCGGTCGGCCATGCGCGCGATCAGCTCGGCGAGCTCGTACCACTTGCGGCCCCACTGCACCAGGCGCACCGCGTCGGCGATCACCTGGTCGCGGGCGGCGTCCGAGGGCGGGCTGCGCGCCCCCCTGCCCGGCACCGTGACCGCCATCCACACCGCCCCGGGCGCGGCGGTCGCCCGCGGCGCCGTGCTGGTGGTGCTGGAGGCGATGAAGACGGTCTTCCGCCTGACCGCGCCGGCCGACCTGGTGGTGGCGTCGCTGGGCTGCCGGGTCGGCGAGGCGGTGGCGGAAGGCCAGGTGCTGGTGGGTTTTGCCGATGCCGAGGCGGCGGGACCGGCTTGACGGGGCAGGCAGGGGCGCCCTATCTGCCGCGCATCCGGATGGCGGCGTAGCTCAGCGGTAGAGCAGGGGAATCATAATCCCTTGGTCGGTGGTTCAAATCCGCCCGCCGCTACCATCCCTTGCGCTGGTTTGGTCTTTCTCGAACCCGCGCCGTCCCCGCCTTATCCCAGGGCAAGCGCCTCCCGAGGGCACCGGATTTCGAGCTTGCCAACCGGCCACCGATGTCCTATATATTGTGTATCCGGGTCGCGCACTACCTTCCTGCGGCTTGGCCTTACAGAAGGGCGCCTGCGGGCGCCCTTTTTACATCGGGTTGCGTCCATGAAAAATCGGTCGGCGGTTTTCGTTGATGCCGGGTATTTGTTCGCGGCAGGCAGCGCCTTGCTCGCCGGCAGCAAACAGCCGCGATACCAAATCAGCATCGAGGAAGATGCGATCGTTCGCTGCATCAAGGATTTTTCCGCGAACCGAACGGGGTGCGATCTTCTCCGTATATATTGGTACGATGGCGCGACAGCCAGGGGATTGACGCCCGACCATCACAGGATCGCATCCTGCGACGAGATCAAGCTCAGGCTGGGATTCATCAACAGCGCCGGCCAGCAGAAGGGCGTGGACAGCCTGATCGTCACCGATATGGTCGAATTGGCCCGCAACGGTGCCATATGCGACGCGGTGCTGATCGCCGGCGACGAGGACACGCGCATCGGGGTTCAAATCGCACAAAGCTACGGCGTGCGGATCCACTTGCTCGGGATCGAACCGGCACGCTCGAACCAGAGCAAGCAATTGATCCAGGAATCCGACACCACCAGCGAATGGACGCGCGAAACAGTGACGTCGTTCCTCTCGGTGGCGCCAGGCCTGGCAACACCGGTGCGGGCGGAACCGCCGGCCTCTCCGGTCCAGATCACACCCCGTACGGTGGTCGTCCCGGCGGCCTGCGTGGCGACGGCCGTCCCCAGCGTCGCGCAATGCGCCGAAGACCTCGCCGCGGCCCTGGAAGACGCTGACATCTACATCATCGGCGAGCACTGGAGCGACTATCGCCAAATCCCCAAGCTCTATGACGGGCGGCTCCTCGGCTCCACCCGCGATCGGCTCCGGCGAAACCTGACCGGGGCGGAGCGGATGGAGATGCGGGATAGCTTCGTCGAAGCCGTCCGCCAGCGACACCCGAGCGGCTTCTGAACGGCCGCGCTCTCGCGCGCCGGAAGCCGGGCGCTGCCCGTCTTCCACGGGACCACGGGTCGGTCGTAGCGCCTCCGGGCAGGGG
>JAJXZV010000151.1 GCA_021779875.1 Pseudomonadota bacterium | reverse complement strand
TCCTCGTGGGTGAACAGCAGCGGGATCTCGACCCCCTGGGCCAGCAGTTCGCGCACACAGCGAACCCCGACTTCGCTGTAGGCGAACACCACGGCGCGGGTCACCGGGCGGCTTCCTCGGGGATCGGCGGCGCCGGCGAGGCCTCCGGCGGCGTCTCCAGCACCGCCTCGACCAGGTAGCGCGGCCGCTCGCGCACCTGCGCATAGATGCGGCCCACGTACTCGCCCAGGAGCCCGATGCCGAACAGCGCGAGACCGATGAAGAAGAACACCAGGCCGAACAGGGTAAAGAGGCCCTCGGCCTCGGGACCGACGAGCAGGCGGCGCACGAACAGGTATACGACCAGCAGCGCCGAGAACGCCGAGACCGCCATGCCGACCATGGAAAAGAGCTGCAGCGGCACCACCGAGAAGCCGGTCACCAGGTCGAAATTCAGGCGGATCAGGCTGTACAACGAGTACTTCGACTGGCCGGCGTAGCGCTCCTCGTGGGCGATCGGCACCTCGATCGGGCGCATGGCGTACAGCGAGGCGAGCGCCGGGATGAAGGTGTTGACCTCGCGCGTCTCGTTGAGCGCCGTGACGATCGAGCGGGCGTAGCCGCGCATCATGCAGCCCTGGTCGGTGATGCGCACCGGGGTGATCCACTCGCGGATCTTGTTGACCCCCTTGGACAGCACGCGGCGCCAGAGCACGTCCTGGCGCTGCTGGCGGATGGTGCCGACGTAGTCGAAGCCCTCCTCGAGCTTGGCGAGCAGCTTGCCGATCTCCTCCGGCGGGTTCTGCAGGTCCGCATCGAGGGTGATCACGTAGGCGCCGCGCGCGTAGGCGAGGCCCGCCATCACCGCCGAGTGCTGGCCGAAGTTCGCGTGGAACAGCACCACCCGGGTCTGCTTCGGCTTGCGCTGGAACTGCTGGCGCAGCAGCGCCGCCGAGCGGTCCCGGCTGCCGTCGTTGACGAACACGATCTCGTAGCTCACCGCCAGCGCATCGAGCGCCGGATACAGCCGCGCGAACAACGTGGGCAGCACCTGCTCCTCGTTGTACACGGGGATGACCACGCTCAATGTCGGGGCAATGCTCATGCGCGACGATTCCCTTCGGACTCCCGCGGGTTCAATGATCGGCGGCCACCGCGCCCTGCGCGGTGAGCAGGTCGAGGATCTCCCGGGTCTTCGCGTGCATCAGCTCGGCCGAGCCGCGCGCCTCGACGTTGAGCCGCAGCAGCGGCTCGGTGTTCGAGGAGCGCAGGTTGAAGCGCCAGTCCGCGAACTCGAAGGAGATGCCGTCGGTGCGGTCGACGCCGAGCGCGCCCGGCCGGTAGCGCGCCTCGACGGCGGCGATCGCGGCCTGCGCGTCGGGCACCCGGTAGTTGAGCTCGCCGCTCACCGGGAAGCGCGCGATGCGCTCGCCCACGAGGCGCGAGAGCGGCAGGCCGGTCTCGCCCAGCAGCTGCGCGACCAGGAGCCAGGGGATCATGCCGCTGTCGCAATAGGCGAAGCGCCGGAAATAGTGGTGCGCGCTCATCTCGCCGCCGTACACCCCGTCGACCTCGCGCATCACCTGCTTGATGAAGGCATGGCCGGATTTCGAGAGCACCGGTTCGCCGCCCGCCGCGCGCACCATCTCGACGGTGTTCCAGGTCAGGCGCGGGTCGTGCACCACCTTGCCCCCGGGGTTGCCGCGCAGCAGCACTGCGCCTAAGAGCCCGACGATGTAGTAACCCTCGATGAAGGCGCCCCGCTCGTCGAACAGGAAGCAGCGGTCGAAGTCCCCGTCCCAGGCGATGCCCAGATCCGCGCCGTGGCGCGCGATGGCTTCGACGGTCGGCGCCCGGTTCTCGGCCAGCATGGGGTTCGGGATGCCGTTCGGGAAGCGCCCGTCCGGCTCGTGGTGGACCTTGATGAACTCGAAGGGCAGGTGCGGCTCCAGCCGGTCGATCACCAGCCCCGCGCCGCCGTTGCCCGCGTTCACCACGATCTTCAAGGGCTTCAGTTTCGCGCGCTCGACGTACGAAAGCAGATGCTCGACGTAGGCGGCGGTCAGGTCGACCTCGCGGCGCACCCCTAAGCGCGCCGGCTTAGGGTAAGCGCCCGCCTCGGCGAAGCGGCGGATGTCCTGAAGGCCGGTGTCGGCGCTGATGGGCTTGGAGGACTCGCGCACGAACTTCATGCCGTTGTAGTCGGCCGGATTGTGGCTCGCCGTGACCATGATGCCGCCGTCGTAGCCGCCGTGAAACACCGCGAAATAGACCCCTTCCGTGCCGCACACGCCGATGTCATCGACATCCGCGCCGCCCTCGGTGAGGCCGCGGGTGAGCGCGGCCGCGAGCGCGCCGCTCGAGAGCCGGATGTCGCGGCCGACCACCACGCGCTTGGGCGCCAGGAATTGCGCGAAGCCCCGGCCCACGCGATAGGCGACGTCCTCGTTGAGCTCGGTCGGGATCCGGCCGCGCAGGTCGTAGGCCTTGAAGCAGGTGATGGGGCTCACGGCCGGCGCTCTCACGTGTTGGTCCCCTGCCGGCCGTAGTTGTCCTCGAAGCGCACGATGTCGTCCTCGCCGAGATAGGAGCCGGACTGCACCTCGACGATGTGCAGCGCCACCTTGCCGGGATTCTCGATCCGGTGGGTCGCGCCGATCGGGATGAAGGTCGATTCGTTCTCGGCGAGCAGGAAGGTCTTGTCGTTGCAGGTGATGCGGGCGGTGCCCTGCACCACGACCCAGTGCTCGGCGCGATGATGATGCATCTGCAGCGACAGCACGCCGCCTGGCTTGACCGAGAGCCGCTTGACCTGGAAGCGCTCGCCGTTATCGATGCTGTCGTAGCTGCCCCAGGGGCGGTGCACCTCGCGATGCAACGCCGACTCGCTGCGGCCCGACTTCTTGAGCTTGGCGACCAGCTCCTTCACGTCCTGCACGCGATCCTTGGGCGCCACCAGCACCGCATCCTTGGTCTCGACGATGACGTGATCCTCGAGACCCACGGCCGCGACCAGGCGGCTGGTCGAGTGCACGTAGCAATCGTGGGTGTCGACCACCAGCACATCGCCCTGCAGCACGTTGCCCTCCTCGTCCGACGGCAAGGCATCGAACAGCGAGGACCAGGATCCCACGTCGCTCCAGCCGGCATCGAGCGGCAGCACCACGGCGTCGCGGGTCTTCTCCATCACCGCGTAGTCGATCGACTCGCTCCGGCAGGCCTCGAACGCCGCCTTGTCGATGCGCACGAAGTCGAGGTCGACCCGGGCGGCCTCGAAGGCCGCGCGCGCGGCGCCCAGGATGTCCGGCGCCAGCCGGCCGAGTTCCTCGAGATAGCGGCGCGCCTGGAACACGAACATGCCGCTGTTCCAGTAATAGTCGCCCGAGGCGACGTAGGTCTGCGCCACGTCCAAGGGCGGCTTCTCGACGAACTGCGCCACGGGGTAGGCCGGGCCCGGCCCCTCGCCGCGGCGGATGTAGCCGTAGCCGGTCTCGGGGGCGTGCGCGACGATGCCGAAGGTCACGAGCTTGCCGCCGGCGGCGAGCGCCGCGGCCGCGACCACGGCCTGCTGAAACACCTTCGGGTCGCGGACCACGTGATCGGCCGGCGCCACCACGATGACCGCCTCGGGATCGGCTTTCAGGGCCTGCAGCGCCGCGAGCGCCACCGCCGGGGCGGTGTTGCGGCCCACGGGCTCGAGCAGGATGGCGGTGGGGACGACATCGATGGCGCGCAGTTGCTCGGCCACCGTGAAGCGGTGACCCTCGTTGCACACGACGATGGGCGAGGCCGCCCCGGCGATGCCGGCGAGCCGCCGGGCCGTGTCCTGCAGCATGGTGAGGTCGCTGGTGAGCCGCAGCAAC
>JAJXZV010000282.1 GCA_021779875.1 Pseudomonadota bacterium | reverse complement strand
GGTCGAGCCGCGCTACGAGTACTCGTATGGCCGGCAGAACTGGTTCGAGCACAGCGCCCGCGAGCACCGCGCGGTGCGCGAGGCGGTGGGGCTGTTCGACCAGTCCTCGTTCGCGAAATTCCGTCTCGAGGGCGCCGACGCGCTCGGCGTGCTGAACCGGGTCTGCGCGAACGACGTGGACGTGCCGCCCGGGCGCATCGTCTACACGCAGTGGCTCAACGAGCGCGGCGGCATCGAGGCCGACCTGACCGTGACGCGCCTCGAGGCGGACGCCTTCCTGATCGTGACGGGCGCCGAGACCCAGACCCGCGACTTCGACTGGCTCGCCCGGCGGATCGGCACCGCCCACTGCGTGCTCACCGACGTGACCTCCGCCATGGGCGTGCTGTCGATCATGGGCCCGAGGGCGCGCGAGCTGCTCGCGGCGCTCACGCCCGCGGACGTGTCGGGCGGGGCCTTCCCCTTCGCGACCAGCCGCATCATCGAGCTGGGGTACGCGCTGGTGCGCGCCTCGCGCATCACCTACGTCGGCGAACTGGGCTGGGAACTGTACGTGCCGAGCGAGTTCCTCCAGGGAGTCTACGACGAGGTGATCGCCGTGGGCGCGCGCTTCGGCCTGGCGCACGCCGGCTACCACGCGCTCAACTCGCTGCGCATGGAGAAGGGCTACCGGCACTGGGGCCACGACGTCACCGACGAGGACACGCCGCTCGAGGCGGGGCTCGGCTTCGCGGTGAAGTTCGGCAAGCCCGGCGGCTTCGTCGGCCGCGAGGCGCTCGAGCGGCAGCGCGGCGCGGGTCTGCGCCGGCGGCTGGTGCAGTTCAAGCTGCGCGACCCCGGGCCCATGCTCCATCGCAACGAGCCGATCTGGCGCGGCGACGCCCTGGTCGGGTGCATCCGCTCGGGCATGTTCGGCCACACGCTGGGCACCGCCGTGGGCCTGGGCTACGTCACCTCGCCCGACGGCGGGCCGCTCGAGCGCATCGGCGCCGAGGACTACGAGATCGAGATCGCCGGCGACCGGCACGCGGCGATCGCCTCGCTGCGCCCGTTCTACGACCCGGACAACGCGCGGATCAAATCATGAACGAGGGGCTGGCCGGATGAGCGACCTGATTCGACGATTGGCGGCCGGCGTGCGCCTCGGATACAGCCTGCCGCAGCCGTTCTATTGCGACGACGGGGTGTTCGAGGCGGACATGGCGCGGGTGATCGGCCGCAAGTGGCTGGTCGCGGGGCACGTCGATCGCGTGCGCAACAAGGGTGATTACTTCCTGTACCCGATCGGCAGCGAGTCGATCATCATCGTGCGCAGCGACGCCTCGACCATCAACGCCTTCTACAACGTCTGCCGGCACCGCGGCTCGCTGGTGTGCACCAAGCCGGAGGGGCAGGCCGCGCGGCTGACCTGCGCGTACCACGCCTGGTCCTACGGGCTCGATGGCGCCCTGCTCGCCGCCCGCCTGATGCCCGGGGACTTCGTGCGCGAGGAGCACGGCCTGCACCGCTGCCACGTGCGCGTGTTCCACGGCTTCATCTTCATCAATCTGGCCGCGGACGAGCCCGAGGACTTCGACGCGGCCTTCGCCGATCTCGCCCCCCACCTCGACTTCCACGGCTTCGCCGACGCGAAGATCGCGCACCGCGAGTCCTATCCCACCGAGGCGAACTGGAAGCTGATCGTCGAGAACTTCGTCGAGTGCTACCACTGCGTGCCCTCCCACCCGGAGTTCTGCTCCATGCATCCGCCCGACGCGCTGGTCGCCTTCGGCGCCGGCCCGAGCTCCGGCCCCGACGACGCGGTCGAGCGCTATCGCCCGACGCTCGAGGCCTGGGAGCGGCGTGCCGCGAGCCTCGGCCGGCCGCTCGGCAGCATCGACGACGGGCCGGGCTCGTCGCACCTGCGGCTGCTGCTGCAGCGGACCATCCGCGCGGGCTACGAGAGCGAGACGCCGGACGGCAGGCCGGCGTCCCGCCTGATGGGCAAACGCCGGGACTTCGACCAGGGCCGCATGTACCTCTCGTTCAGCCCCTTCACCCAGGTCGTGGCCACGAACGACTTCGCCGTGCTGTTCCTGTTCACCCCGCTCGGGCCCACGCGCACCGGGGTGGACCTGTACTGGCTGGTCGACGGCCGGGCCGCCGAAGTCGACGTCGAGCGCATGATCTGGGGCTGGGACCGCACCACCCGCCAGGACAAGGAGATCACCGAGAACAACCAGCGGGGGATCCTGTCGACGCGCTACGCGCCCGGCCGGTACTCGGACCAGGAACGGCGCGTGGTCACCTTTCAGCAGTGGTACCTGGCGCAGTACGGCTGCGCTCCCGCCTGAGCGCCTCGAGCGCGGCGCGCACCCGCTCGAGATCCTCCGGCGTATCGACACCGCCCGGCGGCGGCTCCTCGAGCGCGGTCACGTGAATGGTCATGCCGTGCTCGAGCGCGCGCAGCTGCTCGAGCTTCTCGATCTGCTCGAGCCCCGTCGGCGGCCAGGACGCGAAGCGCAGCAAGCCGCCCACCCGGTAGGCATAGATGCCGATGTGCAGCCAGGCGCCCTCGTACGAGGCCGGCCGGCCGCCGGTGACCGCCTCGCGCGGCCAGGGCACCGGCGCACGGCTGAAGTACAGCGCGAGCCCGTCGCGGGCGCGCAGCGCCTTGACGCAGTTCGGATCCAGGAATTCGGCGAGGCTCCGCACCGGCGCCGCCGCCGTCGCGATGTCCACCCGAGGCCGCTCGCGCAGCGCCCCCGCCTCGGCCGCGATCACCGAGGGCGGCATCAGGGGCTCGTCCCCCTGAAGGTTCACCACCAGCTCCGCCGCCTCCAGGCCGCGGGCGCGCACCGCCTCGGCGATGCGATCGGTGCCCGACGCGTGCCCGGGAGAGGTCATGACCACCTCGGCCCCGAAGGCCGAGCACGCGTCGCGAATCCGCTCATCGTCCGTCGCCACCACCACCGACACGGCGCCGCTCGCCATCGCGGCCTCCCAGACGTACCGGATCAGCGGCCGGCCGGCGATCTCGCGCAGCGGCTTGCCCGGCAGGCGCGAGGCGCCATGACGCGCGGGAATGAACACGTGGAACATGGGCGGGCCGGACCGGCGCTCAGCGATCCAGCAGCGGATCGTCCGGCGCCAGCTGGCGGGCCTCTTCCGGCAGCATCATCGGAATGCCGTCGCGCACCGGGTAGGCGAGCCGGTCCGGCCGGCAGACGAGCTCCGCCGAGGCGCCGCTGCCGACGCTGCGCAGCGGGCCCTTGCAGATCGGACACACCAGCAAATCGAGCAGACGCTTGTCCATGATCCCCGTCCCTACCTTGAATGCGGCGCGCTGCGATCGGCGATGCGCCGCGTCACCACGTCGAGCAGCGCGTTCTCGTGGTCCGCTTCGAAACGGGCGCTCACCGGGACGAACCAGTGCCGCTCGTCGGCTTCGCCCGCGCATTTTACGGCATCTTTCTCGGTCATGAGCACCGGCTTGTCGTCGCCGAAGTCCACGTCCGCGCGGGCCAGGCGCGCGTGATCGGGCAGCGGATGCGCGGTCACCTCGATGCCCAGGGCGCGCAGCATGTTGAAGAAGCGCCGCGGATTGCCGATCCCCGCCACCGCGTGCACCGACCGCCCCGCGAACCGTTCGATCGGCACGCGCCGCGCGCCGCGCAGCGCGACGGCATCGGCGGCGTCCAGGTGCATGTGATAACCGCCGTCACGCGGCCCGTGCGCGCCGTTGATCACCAGCGCGTCGACCTCGCGCGCCCGGCCCGGCCGCTCGCGCAGCGGCCCGGCGGGCAGCAGCCAGCGGTTGCCGAAACGGCGCTCGCCGTCGACCACCAGGATCTCGCAGTCGCG
>JAJXZV010000020.1 GCA_021779875.1 Pseudomonadota bacterium | reverse complement strand
GCGCGCGCGGCGCCGGCGGTGGTCAACATCTACACCGCCCGGGTGGTCACGGAGCGCACCCGGCCGGCGCCCCTCGACCAGCTGTTCGGCGACTATTGGCCGACCTATCGCCAGCACGTCGAGCGCAGCCTCGGATCCGGCGTCATCGTGGATCCCCGGGGCACCATCGTGACCAACTCCCACGTGGTGGCCGGCGCCGACTCGATCCGCGTGCAGCTCGCCGACGGCCGCATCGCCGAGGCCATCGTCGTCGGACAGGACCCGGACACCGACCTCGCCGTGCTGCGGCTCGGCATCGGCAAGCTGCCGGTCATGCCCATGGGCCGGTCGGACAAGCTGCGCGTGGGCGACATCGTGCTCGCGATCGGCAATCCCTACGGCCTCAGCCAGACCGTGACCCAGGGCATCGTCAGCGCGACCGGCCGCGGCCAGCTCGGTCTCGCGACCTTCGAGAACTTCATCCAGACCGACGCGGCGATCAACCCGGGCAACTCCGGCGGCGCGCTGATCGACGTGCACGGCGATCTGGTGGGCATCAACACCGCGGTGCTCAATCGCAACTACGGCGGACCGGAGGGCATCGGCTTCGCCATCCCGGTGAACCTGGTGCGCGGCGTGATGGAGCAGATCCTGAAGAACGGCCACGTGATCCGCGGCTGGCTCGGGCTTAGCGTGCAGGATTTGTCCACGGAGCAGGCGGCCCAGTTCGGCATCGACTCGGGCGGAGTCACCGTCGTGAACATCCTGGTCAAGAGCCCGGCCTACGAGGCCGGCGTGCGCCCCGGCGACGTCATCACGGCGCTCGGCGGTACGCCGGCGCAGAGCGCCCAGGACGTGGTGAGCCGCGTCGCCGCGATGCCGCCGGGTGCCGAGGTGGTCCTGGAGGGCCGGCACGGCCGCGAGCCGTACAAGGTCCGGGTCAAGGTGATCGAGAGGCCGACGCGCCCGGTCCAGCAGGGGCAATGAGCGCGGCGGCGCCCCTATCCCGGGGTGCGCCGGATCCGCGCGCCGAGCTGCTGCAGCTTCTCCTCGATCGCCTCGTAGCCGCGGTCGATGTGGTAGATGCGCTCGATCTCCGTGCGCCCTTCGGCGACCAGGCCGGCGAGCACGAGGCTCGCCGAGGCGCGCAGGTCGGTCGCCATGACGGGCGCGGCGGTCAGCCGCTCGACGCCCTTGATGATGGCGGTGTTGCCCTCCAGGCGGATCTCGGCCCCCAGCCGCCGCATCTCGAGCATGTGCATGAATCGATTCTCGAAGATGGTTTCGATGATGGTGCCGACGCCGCTCGCGACGGTGTTGAGCGCCGCGAACTGCGCCTGCATGTCGGTGGGGAAGGCCGGATAGGGTGCCGTCCGGATGTCGACGGCCGACGGCCTCCGGCCGCGCATGTCCACCTCGACCCAGGAATCCCCGGCATCGACCCGCGCGCCGGCCTCGCGCAGCTTGCCGATGACCGCGTCGAGGTGGTCGGGACGGGTGTTCTTGACGCGCAGGTGCCCGCCCGTGATGGCGCCCGCCACGAGGTACGTGCCCGACTCGATGCGGTCCGGCAGCACCTCGTAGGCGGTGCCGTCGAGCCGCTCGACCCCCTGCACGACGATCTTGTCGGTGCCGGCGCCGGCGATCTTCGCGCCCATCGAATTGAGGAAATCGGCCAGATCCACCACCTCCGGCTCGCGTGCCGCGTTCTCGAGCACGGTGACGCCCTCGGCGAGCGTCGCCGCCATCATCAGGTTCTCCGTGCCCGTGACCGTGACCGTCTCGAGCACCAGCCGGGCGCCCTTCAGCCGGCCCGCGCTCGCCTTGATGTAGCCGTTCTCGATGTGGATGTCCGCGCCCATGGCCTGGAGACCGGCCACGTGGATGTTCACGGGCCGCGCGCCGATGGCGCAGCCGCCGGGCAGCGACACGACGGCGGTCCCATACCGCGCGAGCAGCGGCCCGAGCACCAGGATCGAGGCGCGCATGGTCTTGACCAGCTGATACGGCGCGAACTGCTCCTTGATCGTCGAGGCGTCGACCTCGATGCGCATCTTCTCGTCGATGGTCACGGACACGCCCATGCGGCCGAGCAGCTCGATCATCGTGGTGACGTCCTGCAGGTGCGGGACGTTCGACACGGTGACCGGGCCGTCGGCCAGGAGACAGCCGGCCAGGATGGGCAGCGCCGCGTTCTTCGCCCCGGAGATGCGGATCTCCCCCTCGAGCGGCACGCCGCCCTGGATCTGCAGCTTATCCACGGCGCCGGCCCGCGTGCCCCTGACCGGCGAATTCCTCCGGGGTGTACGCCTTGAGGGCGAGCGCGTGGATCTCGTTGCCCACCGCGCTGCCCAACGTGGCATACACGAGCTGATGCCGCTGCAGGGGCCGCTTGCCCGCGAAGACCGGGGCGACCACGACCGCCTCGAAATGCACGTTGTCGTCGCTGGTGACGGTCGCGCGGCTGCCCGCGAGACCCTGTTCGATCAATTCCGCCACTCGTTGTGGGTTCATGCGATGTCCTTCCGATGTTCCTGTCGCGGTATCATCCACACCGATGGATACCGACTTCACCGACGAGGGCCTGATCGGGCTCGGCCGTCAGGCACTCGAGATCGAGATCGCCGGCCTCGCCGCCCAGGTGCCGCGCCTCGACGCGAATTTTGCGCTCGCCTGCCGCATTTGTCTTAACTGCCGCGGCCGCGTCGTCGTGACCGGCATGGGCAAGTCCGGGCACATCGGCGGCAAGATCGCCGCCACGCTGGCGAGCACCGGAACCCCGGCCTTCTTCGTCCATCCGGCCGAGGCGAGCCACGGCGACATCGGCATGATAACCCGCGAGGACGCCGTGCTGGCGCTTTCCAATTCAGGGGAGACCGACGAAATCCTGACCATCGTGCCCGTGCTCAAGCGCCTCGGGGTGCCGCTCATCGCCTTCACGGGCAACCCGGACTCCGCGCTCGCGCGCACGGCGACCGTCCACCTCGACATCGGCGTGCCCGCGGAAGCCTGCCCGCTGAACCTCGCGCCCACGGCGAGCACCACCGCCGCGCTCGCGATGGGCGATGCGCTCGCGGTGGCGCTGCTCAAGGCGCGCGGCTTCACGGAGGAGGACTTCGCCCGCTCGCATCCCGCGGGCAGCCTCGGCCGCCGCCTGCTGCTGCGGGTGCGCGACGTCATGCGCAGCGGCGCCGACGTGCCCAAAGTGAGCGCCGAGACGCCGCTCGCCGAAGGGCTCCTGGAAATGACCCGCAAGGGTCTCGGGATGACCGCGATCGTGGATCCGGCGGACCGGGTGCTCGGGGTGTTCACGGACGGCGACCTGCGGCGCGCCCTCGACCGCGCGGCCGATCTGCGCACCACCCGGATGGCCGAGGTGATGACGCGCCACCCGAAGACCGCGGGCGCGGACATGCTCGCGGCCGAGGCCGTGCATCTCATGGAGACGCACCGCATCACGGCGCTGCCGGTGCTCGACGGCGCGGGCGTGCTGGTCGGCGCGCTCAACGTGCACGACCTGCTGCGGGCGGGTGTCGTTTGAAGGCGCGCAAGCCGACGCCGCTCGCGCGCATCGAGCTGCTGGTGCTCGACGTGGACGGCGTGCTGACCGACGGCCGCCTGTTCTTCTCGGGCGCCGGGGAGAGCCTCAAGGTGTTCCACG
This sequence comes from Pseudomonadota bacterium, assembly GCA_021779875.1. GTDB lineage: Bacteria > Pseudomonadota > Gammaproteobacteria > Steroidobacterales > Steroidobacteraceae > Bog-1198. The sequence continues at coordinate 205 of JAJXZV010000020.1, read as the reverse complement.
TGCGCGACGGCCACGGGATCAAGCTGCTGATGGGCGCAGGCCTCCAGGTCGCGGTGGTGAGCGGACGGCGGTCGCGCGCGGTCGCGGCCCGGATGCGCGAGCTCGGCGTGCGCCGCGTGACCCAGGGCTGCGCGGACAAGGTGGGCGCACTGCAGGATCTGGCGCGCGGCCTGCGGATCGCGCCGCTCGCAGCCGCCTGCCTGGT
>JAJXZV010000336.1 GCA_021779875.1 Pseudomonadota bacterium | reverse complement strand
ACTTCAGGACGCCCAGACGGGTCGATTTGCCCTGAAGCCGCCCAATGCGCTCTACAGAGCCGCAGTGCGGGCAGACCGGCCCATTGGGCCAAACCCGATCCTCAACGAACTTGAACGCGGCGGCTTCGTCGTGAAAGTGCGGGGCGGAAAGGTAGGAACTCATACATCACCTCATTCGATGGGGAGAGTATGAGCGTGTAAACTGGGTACGTCAAGTATAATATACCGACATCCGTACAGTTCCGCCATGAGAACCCGCGTCAGCATGCCACTGAAGGGCCGGGGCACGGCCGATAGTCGGGCAGGCCGTTTCGAGCCGCGGCAGGTCGAGGCGGTGGACGACGGTTGGTGGCGGGAGGAGGAGATTCGGGCGCCGGCCACCGAGGTGCGCGCGGAGGTCGCCCGCAGCATCGTGAGCCGCAACGATTCGCCGGACCTGCCCTTCTCGCAGTCCATCAATCCGTTTCGCGGCTGCGAGCACGGCTGCGTGTACTGCTACGCGCGGCCCACCCACGCCTACGTCAATCTGTCGTCGGGTCTGGATTTCGAGACCCGCTTGTTCTTCAAGTCGAACGCCGCGGACCTGCTCGAGCGTGAGCTCTCGCGTCCCGGTTATCGGCCCGCGGTCGTGCACATCGGCGCGAGCACCGACCCCTATCAGCCCATCGAACGCGAGACCCGCATCACGCGGGCCCTGCTCGAGGTGCTGCTGCGCTTCCGGCATCCCTGCACGGTCACCACCAAGAGCCATCTGGTGCTCCGCGATCTGGACCTGCTCGCCGAACTGGCGAAGGAGCGGCTATGCCGCGTCATGGTCAGCGTGACCACGCTCGAGGACGAGCTCAAGCGCCGTCTCGAGCCGCGCACTCCCTCGCCGGCCGCACGCCTCAAGGCGATGACCGGCCTCGCGCGGGCGGGCGTGCCGGTGGGCGTGCTGGCCGCCCCCATGATCCCGGCGCTCAACGACCACGAACTCGAGCGGATCCTCGAAGCGGCGGCCCGCGCGGGCGCGACGCTCGCGGGCTACGTGCTGCTGCGCCTGCCGCACGAAGTCAAGGCGCTGTTCGAGGATTGGCTCATGGCGCACGAGCCGCTGCGTGCCGGTCACGTGCTCGCCAGGATCCGGGCGATGCGCTCCGGCGAGCTGAACGACGCGAGTTTTGGCGCCCGCTTCAAGGGCCGGGGCGTCGAGGCGCAGCTGCTCGCCAAGCGTTTCGAGCTCGCGTGCCGGCGCCTCGAGCTCACGCGCGGGCGCGACGGCGGATTGAATCTGCAGGCGTTTCGCGTGCCGCCGCGCGCCGGCGACCAGATGGAATTCGCCGGCCTCTGATCCCCCGCACCCCGGATGCCGCTCAACGCGGCCGCGCGCGCCGGGTGGGGGTCGCCGTGAACGGGTCGTCGGGCCAGTAGTGCTTCGGATAGCGCCCCTTCAGATCCTTCCTGACCTCGTGGTAGCCGCGGTTCCAGAAGCTCATGAGATCCCGCGTGATCTGCACGGGCCGGCCGGCCGGCGACAGCAGCTTCAGCCGCAACGGCACCCGTCCGGCCGCGACGCTCGGCGTCTCGTGCAGCCCGAAGATCTCCTGCAGGCGCACCGACAGGGATGGTGCGTCGCCATCCAGATAGTCGATCGGGATCCGCGACCCGCTGGGTACCACGAAATGGGTGGGCGCCTCCCGGGCCAGTATCGAACCCTGGGCGTAGGACAGACGGGATTTCAAGGCGTTATCCAGATCCATCCGGGCAAAATGCTCGCGTCGCGAGAATCCGGCGATCCACGCCGGAGCCCATTCGGGCAGGGTCTGCTGGAGCGTCGCTTCGCTCAAATCCGGCCAGGACTCCGGCGCGGGCACGTGGAACTCGCGCATGAGCGCGACCCGCGCCTGAAACTGCCGCAGCTCACGGGTCCAAGGCAGCGCCGCGACGCCCATGAGCGCGAGCCCGCTCAACGCCGCCTCGAGCAAGGCCTGCGGATCCGGCGCCTGCAGTTCGCGCGATTCGAGCAGCAGCGCCCCGAGCCGGCGCTCCCGGCGCGCCCGCACGGCCTGATCACGGTCGTCCCAGGTGATGAACGACCGCTCCTCGATCAGGTCGGGAAAGCGACCTTCGAGGTCGCCCTGCGAGATGGGCGCCGCCAGGAAGATCCGCGCATCGCGCTGCGCGCCATCGAGCTCGGCCGCCACCAGGAATTGCGCCTTCGCCAGGGCCTGCGGTTCGGCGAACCGCGCGCCCCCGCCGTTCGCCATCAGATAACGCCCGCCTTCGCCGCGGGATCGCGCGATCCGGTCGGGGTAGGCGAGCGCGAGCAGCACGCCGGTCGCCGCGTGTGCATCGGCCTCGTCGGCCGCGCCGCGCGCGAATTGCCGCTGCCACGCGGAGGAATTGCGGGTCGCCTGGCGCACCGCCGCCGCGTCGACCACGGCGCCGGACGGCAGTGCGTACGGCTCGCCTCGAAGAATGGCCACCCGCAGGCGCAGATCCGCGTCGCGTTCGCCGCTGCCCGGACGCAGCAGGTCGCGTTCGCTCAGGATGGCGGCGAGGTCGCAGGCAAGGCGCGACGCGCCGAATTCGGCGCCCCGGACCAGCATGTGCGCGAGCCGCGGGTGCGCCCCGGCGCGCGCCAACGCACGGCCGTGGGCGGTGACGCGGCCATGGGCGTCGAGCGCCTGCAGCTGCCGAAGCAGGTCGCGCGCCTGGGCGAGCGGCGCGGCGGGCGGCGGGTCGAGCCAGCGCAGCGCCGCGGCATCCGCAGCCCCCCAGCAGGCGAGTTCCAGCGCTAGCGGAGCGAGATCCGCACGCAGGATCTCCGGCGGAGTCTGGGCGGCGAGGGATGTCTGCGTGCCCTCGGACCACAGGCGCACGCACAGACCCGAGCTCAAGCGTCCCGCGCGGCCGCGGCGCTGGTCGGCGGCGGCCTGCGACACCTTGCCGGTCACCAGGCGGCTCATGCCGGTGACCGGATCGAACTCGGCGTGGCGCCGCAACCCCGAATCGACCACGATCCGCACGCCCTCGATGGTCAGGCTGGTCTCCAGAACCACCTTGCGTCGGCCGGGAGGCGCCGGCGCGAGCGCGGCGTCCTGGGCGGCGGCACCGAGTTCCCCGTACAGGGGCAGGATGCTCAGACCCTCCGGGAGCGCCGCTTCTTCGATGGCGCGCTGGGTGCGCTGGATCTCGCGCGCGCCGGGCAGGAAGCACAGCACGTCGCCGTCCTGCGCCTCGAGCGCCGCCCGGACCACCTGCGCCATCTGCCGCTCCAGCGGCAGGTCGGGGCGTCGTGCCACGTGCCGGGTCTCGACCGGGTGGCTGCGACCGCTCGCACCGACGACCCGTGCGTCACCGAGCAGCCGCTCGAGCGGCTCGAGGTCGAGCGTCGCCGACATCACGATCAGGCGCAGATCCTCGCGCAGATTTTCCTGGGCCTCGAGACAGAACGCGAGCCCGACGTCGGCGTTCAGGCTGCGTTCGTGAAACTCGTCGAAGATGACGCACGCGACCCCGTCGAGCGCCGGATCCTCCTGCAGCATGCGCGTGAGAATCCCCTCGGTGAGCACCTCGATGCGCGTGTCGCGTCCGACGCGCGTGTCGAGGCGCGTCCGGTGGCCCACCGTGGCGCCGACCGGTTCGCCCAGGAGCGCCGCCATGCGCTGTGCCACCGCGCGCGCGGCGATGCGGCGCGGCTCGAGCATCAGGATCTTGCGGCCGGCGCGCCACGGTGCATCGAGCAAGGCGAGCGGCACGATCGTGCTCTTGCCCGCGCCCGGCGGGGCGTGCAGGAGCACTCGGCGCGCGTGCGCCGCCGCGTCGAGCAGGCGCGGCAGCGCCTCGTGAATCGGCAGTTGCGGC
>JAJXZV010000091.1 GCA_021779875.1 Pseudomonadota bacterium | reverse complement strand
GCCGCTGAAGAGATCGCTGGCCGGGACGTCGGAGATGAACCCCGCGTGGATGCGCTGGATCGTCCGGAGCAGCGCGTTCGACGAGCGGAGGTCGCCCTCGACCCGGAGCCTCTCCGTGACGTCGCGCATGATCCCGGTGAACTTCGTCGATTCGCCGATCTGCATGGCGCTGACGCTCAGCTCGACCGGGAACGTCGAGCCGTCCGCCCGCAGGCCGGTCACCTCGCGCCCCTTGCCGAGGATCGCCGACTGGCCGGTGGCGAGATAGCGGTCCATGGCGGCCGAGTGCTGGTCCCGATCGGCCGACGGCATGAGCCGTTCCACGCCGTCGCCGAGCACCTCGGCCGCCGTGTAGCCAAACAGCCGTTCGGCCGCCGGGTTGAACGACTCGATCCGGCCCCGGTCGTCGATGACGACGATGGCATCGGCGGCCGTCTCGACGATCGATCGGAGCCGGGCCTCGCGATCGCGCAGGAGCGCCTCCGCCTGCCGGAACTCGGTGATGTCGATCGTGGCCCCGAACACCCGGGCGGGCCGGCTGTGCTCGTCGCGCTCCACCGAGATCCGGAGCAGGACGATGCGGACCGTGCCGTCGCACCGGACGATCCGGGCCTCCCGCGCCGACCCGGAATCGGGCCGTGCCAGCGATCGGAGCACCCAGCGCTTGACCGCCGCCCGGTCTTCCGGATGGACGTACTCTCGGACCCGGTCGAGGTCGAGCGGCGTCCCCCGCGTCCCGAGGATCCGCGCTTCGTGGCGCGCTATCCGACACCGCTCGGTCCGGCCGAGGAGGCCGGCCTCCGCGGGGTCGAGGTCGGGGCCGGCGAACCCCACCTCGGCCAGGCGCGCATCGCTGTCATGCAGCCCGCCGCGGCCGCGATGGGCGCGGTCCGCGTAGCGCAGCCGCGCCGGACCTGCGGGCGCGCGACCGAGCCGCAGCACGACGCGGTCGGGCCCCGCGATCGCGACCGCCTCGACCGCCACGCTGCCCGCCTCGTCGATCACGGAAAAGCCCTGGTCGGGCACGGGCTCGCGCCGGGTGCCGAAGAACGGCCGGCCGAAGAGCAGTGGCGGCGCGGGCACATGGAACGAAACCAGGACCTCGCTGCCCTGGCGCACGGCGCCGGTGGGATGCAGCGGGCGCCACGGGCGGCGGTCGACAAACAGGGCCGCGAGGACCTTGCCGAATTGCGCGCCGAGCCAGCGATACCCGTCCGCGCGCAGGTGCCCGCTCGGGCGGTCCGGCAGCGGATAGACCGGGGCGGCCATGAACACGCCCTGGGTGTTGAGCGCGAAGTCGAGCTGCGCCTGCGGCACCGCCATGTCGTCCGAGGCATAGGCGCCGCCGGTCTGGTAGGTGACGAAGGCGGGCGGCGCCGTCTGGCCAGCGATGCCCTCGGCGACCTCCGTCACGATATCCCGGTGCAGCCTGGCGAGCAGCGCGCCATAGGTCGCGGCGTCGCTTGCCGCGCCGTCGATGCCCCAGGAATTGTTCTCGCCCTGCAGCAGCAGCACGGCGGGGATGCCGTAGGTCTTGCCCCATGCCTGGGCCGCCGAGCGCGCCGCGCTGGCGCAAGCGCGCAGGCGGCCGAACAGGTCCGGCTCGGCGCCGCGCGAAAGCTGCTCGAGGCCGCGCCCGCCGACCCCGCAGCTCGAGGCGAGCAGGAGGCGCAGCCGCGCCGAGGGATCGGCGGCCAGCATCCGCGCACGCAGGGAGCCGAGCGCCTCCTCCAGCACCGTTTCGCCCAGCACCGCGGCACCCGGCGGCATGGCGGCCATAGCCGGCAGGTCGAGCAGCGTGCCGTCCGGCAACTGCTCGGTCGCGACGAGCTGGCGCAGCACCGGGCCGCCGAGCGGCTCCCAGGCGGGTGACCATTCCGGTCCGCCGGCGCGCACGGAGCGACCGAGCATCAGCGCATCGTGCCGCGGCCGGCGGGTCAGCGCCGGCACACCTTCCCAACCGGTCGCCAGGGACTGCCCGTAGGCGAGGATGTGGTTGATGCCGAAGACAGGCCGGGCGAACGGCTCAGCGGGCATAGAGCTCCACCCGCGCCGCCGGCGAGCCGGGATCGCCGCGCAGGCCGAGGCGGATGCGCTTGGCGTCGATCCCAGTCGCTTCGAGCGCGGTCGCCGCCTGTTCCAGGTTCTGCTCCTGGCGCGCGCGGAAGGTGGCGCGAGCGGCCTCGGTGCCCACGAGCGGCACCGGGGCGATGAGGTCGAAGCGCAGGGCGGGGTCGCGGAGTTCGGCGTCGTGCGCGGTGACGGCGAGACGGGCGGGCCAGCCGGGCGCGCCGTCGGAGATCGCGAGCGGGTGGCTCGCCGCCCGTGCCGCGAGGGCGGCGGGCGCCGGCGCGCTGCGATGTGTCTCGAAGGTGCGCTGGTCGACCAGCGTGCAGCCGGCAAGCAGTAGGGCCGCCAGCAACGTCGCGACGCGCACGGGCCTAATGCCGGTAATCCGGCGCCTCGCGGTCCAGTGTGCGGCGGACGCTCACGAGATGCTGGCGCGCCGCATCGGCCACCTGCCCGCGCATCTGCTGCGCGGTGTGGGCGGCGACGCCCGGCGCCACCGGCTTGAGCCGCCGGCCGGTGGAGAGCGCCAGCACCTCCGCCTCGCAGGCACGCTCGAGGTAGTAGAGGTCGTCCCAGGCCTCCGCGATGGAGGGCGCCGTCACCATCACGCCGTGGTTCTTGAGGAAGACGATGGGCTTGTCGCCCATGGCGCCGGCGATGCGGTCGCCCTCCGCGTTGTCGAGCGCGAGCCCGTTGTAGTGCTCGTCCACCACGATGCGGCCATAGAACTTCAGCGCGCTCTGGATGGCGAAGGAGAGCGGCGGCCCCTCCAGCATGGCAAGCGCGGTCGCGTGCGGCATGTGGGTGTGAAAGGCCACGCGGGCATGCGCGTGGCGGCGATGCAGGCGGGCATGGATGTAGAAGGCCGTCGCCTCCACTTGGCCCTCGCCCTCCACCACGTTGCCGTCGAAGTCGCAGACCAGCAGGCGCGAGGCCGCCGCCTCGTGAAAGCCATAGCCGAGCGGGTTGACCAGGAAGAGCTCGTCGCTGCCCGGGACCATGGCGGAAAAATGGTTGCAGATGCCCTCGTGCATGCCCAGGCGCGCGGCTTGGCGCAGGCAGGCGGCGAGGTCGAGCCGCGCCTCGGCGAGCGCGTCGCGGTCTATTCCGGAGAGGGCATTGCGGAGCATGCGCAAGCGTTGCAGGAACCCAGGCTTGCGACAAGGGGACAGGACAGGATGCAGACCAACCGGCCGATCGACGGCAAGCGGCTCTGGGACAGCCTGATGAACATGGCGGAGATCGGCGCCACACCCAAGGGCGGCGTGCGGCGGCTGGCACTCTCGGCCGTGGACCGCGAGGGGCGCGCGCGCTTCCGGCAATGGTGCGAGGCGCTCGGACTCAAGGTGCGGGTCGACGCGATGGGCAACATGTTCGCCCGCCGGGACGGTCGCGACCCAAACCGCCTGCCGGTGATGTTCGGCAGCCACCTCGACAGCCAGCCCTCCGGCGGCAAGTTCGACGGCGCACTCGGCGTACTCGCCGGACTCGAGGTGATGCGCACGCTGAACGACCTCACCCTCGTCACCGAGGCGCCACTGGAACTGGTCAACTGGACCGACGAGGAGGGCAGCCGGTTCGGCCACTCGCTGATGGGCTCGGGCGTGTGGAGCGGCGTCTACGACGAGGGCGCGGTCAAGGCGCTGCGTGATGTCGAGGGGATTTCGGTCGGCGACGCGCTGCAGTCGATCGGTGCTGCTGGGCCGGAGGCCGCCCGGGTGTTTCCCGCCGACGCGTATTTCGAGCTGCACATCGAGCAGGGGCCGATCCTGGAGCGCGAGCG
>JAJXZV010000031.1 GCA_021779875.1 Pseudomonadota bacterium | reverse complement strand
CCGGGGCCGTCCTGCGCCGGCGCCTGGATCGGCGAGATCGCCTCGGCGTGCTGCAATTTCAAGGCGCGCGCCAGGCGCTGCTGGCGCTCCAGCTCCTCGCGCTCGATCTCGGCCTGGCTGCGCACCTGGATCTTGGACACGGTGGTCACCGTGTCGAACTTGATGCGATCGAGCATCGCGGCGAACAGCTCGAAGGCCTCGCGCTTGTACTCCTGCTTCGGATTCTTCTGGGCGTAGCTGCGCAGGAAGATGCCCTGGCGCATGTAGTCCATGGCGGCCAGGTGCTCGCGCCAGTGCTGGTCGAGCGTGCGCAGCATGACCTCCTTCTCGATGTAGCGCATCACCTCGAGTCCGACCGCGGCGCGCTTCTGCTCGTAGGCCTGCTCGAGGGCGCCGAGGAGCTTGCGCTTGAGGCCCGAGCCGTCGCCCGCCTCCTCGGCCTTGACCCAATCGGCCACCGGCAGGTAGGCGCCGAAATCGCGTTCGACGGCCTGCGCGAGGCCCTGCGGATCCCACCGCTCCTCGGGCGCGCCGCCGGGCACGTATTCGTCCACCAGCTGCGCCACCACGTCCTCGCGAATCCCCTGGATGGCCTCGCCGACGTCCTCGGTGCCCATCAGGTCGGTGCGCTGCTTGTAGATGACGCGCCGCTGGTCGTTCGCCACGTCGTCGTATTCGAGCAGCTGCTTGCGGGCGTCGAAGTTGTGCTGCTCGACGCGCCGCTGCGCGCGCTCGATCTGCCGGGTCAGCATGCCGCTCTCGATGGCCTCGCCCGGCTTCATGCCGACCCGCGTCATGAGCGCCTTCATGCGCGCCGGATCGCCGAAGATGCGCATGAGATTGTCTTCGAGCGACAGGTAGAAGCGGCTCGAGCCCGGGTCGCCCTGGCGGCCCGACCGGCCGCGCAGCTGGTTGTCGATGCGCCGCGACTCGTGCCGCTCGGTGCCGATGATGTGCAGGCCGCCCGCCGCGACCACCTGGTCGTGCCGCACCCGCCAGGCCTCGCGCACGCGCCCGAGCGCCTCGGGCGTCGCGTCGGTGAGCGCGTCGATCTCGCTCTGCGGGCTGCCGCCGAGCACGATGTCGGTGCCGCGGCCCGCCATGTTGGTCGCGATGGTCACGGCGCCCGGGCGGCCCGCCTCGGCGACGATGTGCGCCTCGCGCTCGTGCTGCTTGGCGTTCAACACCTCGTGCGGGATCTTCGCGGTGGTCAGGAGCTTCGACAACCGCTCCGAGGTCTCGATCGACGTGGTGCCGACCAGCGCGGGCTGGCCGCGCTTCACGCAGTCATCGATGTCCTCGAGGATCGCCTGGAACTTGTCCTGCTCGGACAGGAACACGAGGTCCGCGCGGTCGTTGCGGATCATCGGCTTGTGCGTGGGGATCACCACCACCTCGAGCCCGTAGATCTGCTGGAATTCGAAGGCCTCGGTGTCCGCGGTGCCGGTCATGCCGGACAGCTTCGAGTACAGCCGGAAGTAATTCTGGAAGGTGATGGAGGCGACCGTCTGGTTCTCCTCGCGCACCTTCACCCCTTCCTTGGCCTCCACGGCCTGGTGCAGCCCGTCCGACCAGCGCCGGCCCGGCATGGTGCGGCCGGTGAATTCGTCGACGATGATCACCTCGCCATCGCGCACGATGTACTCGACGTCGCGCTTGTACAAGGCGTGCGCCCGCAGCGCCGCGTTCAGGTGATGCATCAGGCGGATGTTGGTCGCGTCGTACAGGCTCTCGCCCTCGCGCAGCAGGCCGATCTCCGCCATCATCTCCTCGACCTTCTGGTGACCCTCCTCGGTGAGCGTCGCCTGCTTGGTCTTCTCGTCGACCGCGTAGTCGCCCGGCCCGTCCTCCACCTTCTGCCGCACGAGCCGCGGGATCAGGGCGTTGACCCTGATGTAGAGCTCGGTGCTCTCCTCGGCGGGGCCGGAGATGATGAGCGGCGTGCGCGCCTCGTCGATCAGGATCGAGTCCACCTCGTCGACGATGGCGAAGGCGAGCTTGCGCTGCACCCGGTCCTCGAGCCGGAAGGCGAGGTTGTCGCGCAGATAGTCGAAGCCGAACTCGTTGTTGGTGCCGTAGGTGATGTCGCAGGCGTAGGCCGCGCGCTTCTCGTCCGAGGACTGGGCGTTCTTGATGACGCCGACCTCGAGCCCGAGGAACCGGTACACGGGGGCCATCCAGTCCGAGTCGCGCTGCGCGAGGTACTCGTTCACGGTGACCACGTGCACGCCCTCGCCGGTGAGGGCGTTCAGGTACGCGGGCAGCGTCGCCATCAGCGTCTTGCCCTCGCCGGTGCGCATCTCGGCGATCTTGCCCGCGTTCAACGCGAGGCCGCCGATGAATTGCACGTCGAAGTGCCGCATCCCGAGCTTGCGCCGCGACGCCTCGCGCACCAGCGCGAAGGCCTCGGGCACCAGCGCGTCGAGCCTGCCCTCGGCGGCGTAGCGCGCCTTCAGCGCCCGGGTCTTCTCCGGGAATTGCTCGTCGGTCAGGGCGGCGGTGGCGGGCTCCAGCGCGTTGATGGCCGCCACGGTGCGGCCGAGCTCCTTGATGACGCGCTGGTTGCGGCTGCCGAAAATCTGGGTCAAGAGCTTCAACACGCTGGTCGGGTTCCTCGGGAAAACTGGGTATTGTACGGATAGACCCGGGGGGCTGGAAATCGTTTCGTCCGGCCGGGAGGCCCGGCCGGGAAGGAGAGTCGCTCGCCCGCGCGGGGCGCGGACCTCGGGCCGTCAGCCGCCCTCGCCGATGTAGCGCAGCGGATCCACCTGCTGGCCGTTCTTCAAGACCTCGAAGTGCAGATGCGGTCCGGTCGAATGGCCGGTCGAGCCCATGAGGGACACTTCCTGCCCCTTGCGCACCATCTCTCCCTGCTTCACGAGCAGCTTCTCGTTGTGGCAGTAGCGGGTGGACAGGCCGTTGCCGTGGTTGATCTCGACCATCTGGCCGTACCCGGACCGCTCGCCCGCGAAGGTCACCAGACCGGCGGCGACCGACGACACATGGGTGCCTGCCTGCCCGGCGAAGTCGATGCCCTTGTGATTCGCCATATACCCGGTGAACGGGTCGGGCCGACGTCCGAAATAGGAGGAGATCCAGCCATCCTCGACCGGGCTGCCTTCCGGGTACACCTGCTTGTTGAGCTCGCGCGTCAGGATCAGGTTCTCGAGCACCGAGAGCTGCTGCTCGCGGCTCGACAGCTGGGTCTGCAGGTCGTCCACCATGGCCGACAGGCTCGGGATCTGCGCCGGCTGGCCGTCGGCGGTCTCGGCCCCGCCGAGCGATGGCGGGTTGCCGAAGTCGAACTCCCCGTCCTCGAGATTCGCCATGCGCGTCAGGCGCTTGCCGAGCGCGTCCAGGCGGATCACGTGGGCATTCATCTGGCCCACCCGCATCGCCAGGGCGTTGATCTTCTCCTGCAGGGCCTGGCGCAGATCCTCGAGCTGCGCCTGTTGGCGCAGCAGGTCCGCCGACCAGTTGCCGAGCTGATCGATCGGCGAGTTCACGCGGTGGCGCGCGCCCAGCCCCATGCCGATGGAGAAGGCTCCGCCGACGATCACCAGCACCACGAGCAGCGCCGCCGACACCACCAGCGGGTGCCGCAGATCGACTTGTTTCACCTGCCCCGACTTGCGGGCAACGAAAATCACGTTCATAGCTTTTGGTCTTCCGACGCCCGATCGGCGCTATGGCCCGCTGGTATGGACTTTCAAGGGCGTAGACTATGCAGAAATATGACGATTCAAACAAGGAATTCTGCCGGCAATTTGTGCGACAGGCGTCTAGCAATGGACTAGTTGCGGTGCAAAAATCTCGAAGTATCAATGAGTTATTGAAATCCGGCGGTACCCGGATCCGCGACCTCAAGTCCCGGGTCGACGC
>JAJXZV010000248.1 GCA_021779875.1 Pseudomonadota bacterium | reverse complement strand
CGAGCAGCGCCGCGAGCAGCAGGCGCGGGCCGGGCCGGCGCCGCGCGCGGCGTGCGCCGCGGCGCGCCTCAAGGCCGATGCGCGGCCTCCGAATCGCCGCGGTTCGAGGCTGTCGCGGCCGCCGGGCCGCGCCATTCGGCGCTGAAGCGCATCGCCTTGGAATCGACGGCCTGCACCACGACCGGCGCGGCGAGCGCGCGGTCCGAGACGATGCGCAACGTCGGGTTCTCGCTGATGGAGATGCCCGTCTCGGCCTCGAGCAGCGGTGCGCCCCCCGCCGAGACGCGCAGGCTCGCCACGTAGTGCGGCTCGATCCGATCACCGCTCGCCGGATCGATCTGGAAGCCGGAGTTGTTCGGATGACGGATGCTGACCTGCAGCGCCCTGCCGTCCGGCGAGGGGCGGAAACGGATCTCGCCGAGCGCGCCGCCGCCCGCCGGCGACGGCGGCGCGGAGCAGCCGCCGCTCGCGTTGACCCACTGGCTGCGCATCTCGAGCGTGCCCTCGCGCGTCTCGGCGATGACGCGCATCGAGGTGAACCGGTCCACCCGCACGCGCAGGCCGAGCTGCTCGATGCGCGCGCCGTCGGCCAGATCGAAGGTCGACACCACGGGCGAGGGATTGTTGTCGATGATCAGGCGCACCTGCTTGATGCGGCCGATGGCGGCCGGCCCGAAGTGGATGGTCACCGGCGTGGCGGCCGGATCCGGCGTGTTCGCCGGCGCCTCCAGGCGCATGAAGTCCTCGTCCACCAGGCCGATGGCGCGCTCGCCGTAGAACTGCGGCCGCAGGAACTCCCAGGCGCCCGCCGAGGGGGAGGGCGCCTCGAGCGCCGCGGCGGCGGTCGAGACGGCGATCAGCAGCGCCGGCGTCAGGAGCCGGTTCGCGAATGCCCGTGCGTGGTGCAGCATGACGATACCCCGGGGATGACCTGCCGGCCATGGTACTCCAGGGGCGTCCCGGCGCCCACGGCTCAGGCGGCGCACGGGCATTCCTGGGGCTTGCGCGGACAGGCGCCGCTGCGCGGGCAGATGACGCTCGCCGGCGAGGCCAGTGCGTCGGCGATCCAGGCGATGTTGAGCACCTGCGAGGCCGCCCGGATGGCGGCGGCGGCCTCGGCCGGGATGGGACCGTCGCCGCCGCCTCGGCCGCAGGACTCGGCGACCTGCTCCACGATGCGCCCGGCCTCGAAGCCCTGGGCCTCGAGTCCCGGGGCGAGATCGACGCCCACGGACAGCACGTGCAGCTCGCCCAGCGCGTCGCGGGTGCGCAGCGAATGACAGCAGTACAGGCGCGCCCGCTTGCCGTCCTGCATCACCGAGATCTGCGACTTCGGGGTCTGCTGCAGCCGGCCTTCCGGGGCCTCGCGCAGCAGCCGAAACACCGCCCATCGCGGACACGGATCGGACACCAGGCTCATGTTGCCCCAGGGCAGCGGAATGCCGTTGCCGCGATACACGGCGCGCAGATACCCCGGTTCGTACGCGTCGAAGAAGTGCCAATGCCGGTAGGGTGACACGGCGGTCATGCGCCGCATGACCAGCGCCGGGGTGACGCCGAGCTTGCGGCAGGCGGTGACCCGGTGGGCCTCGCGGATCAAGAATCGCCGGAACGGCATGCGCGGGCACAGCAGCGCGCCGGCGAAGAAGCTGCACTCGAACTCCCGCCACGCGTGCAGCACGTCCTGCGCGCCCATGCCGGCGGCCGAGCTGCTGTGCTCGGACTCGACCGAGTGCGCGGTGCTGTGCGGCGAGATCGCGCCGTCGCCGTTGTGCAGGATCTTGTGGCCGATGAAGAAGGCCAGATCGTACTTCAGCCGCTCTTCCTGGCGGCGCAGCCGCTGATTGACCAGCACCGTGCCGGGCGCCTCGAAGCGCGAGCGCACCAGCGCGCCGCTCGGCTTGCGCTCGTCCCCGTCGAACCAGCGGATCGTCAGGCCGTGGCTCTTGCAGATGCCGAGCAGATCGTCGAGCGACAGCGGCATGCGCCGCTGTCCGCACTCCTCCGCGGCGCGCTCGACGTCGGGAAAGCTGTTGTGCCGGCTCTCCTGCCACACGCGGATCAGCAGCTGCGCGAACTGCCGGCCCGTGGTGCCGGTCTGGGACAGCAGTTCCGGCAGCGCGATCTGCAGCAGGTCGTTCGAGAAGAGGAATCCCGGCTCGAGCGGCATGGCCTCGAGGCCGCCGCGCTCGCGCGGCGCCGGCGCGGCCTCCATCGCGGTGTTCTCGTCGAGGAACCAGCGCGCGTCCTTGCTGAAGATGCCGGCGAGCATCTCGAGCATCCTCGCCGAGGGCACCCGCTTCCCGGTCTCGACCATGCTCAGGTAGGACACCGAGGGCGCGGCCTCGGCGTCGGTCTGCACGCAGCGCGCGGACAGCTCGTCGAGGGTGAGCCCGTTGCGCTTGCGCAGCGAGCGCAGCTTGGCGCCGAGCAGATGACCCTGCCGTATCAGTCCCGCCATGGCGCCGCGTCCTCTCGGTGAAAATGTGAAATTGACATTGTGAAATTTCTATTGTGTAAATTCTCTTGTGAACTACTCTAATCTCCTCTCGCCCCGCGACGCAAGCGCACTTCCACCGCCCCGAAGGAGACGGCCGATGCACAAGAAGGACCCCATGACCACCCGCTGGAACGGCATCGAGCGCCCCTACAGCCCGGCCGACGTGGCGCGACTGCGCGGTTCGGTGCGCATCGAGCACACGCTGGCGCGCCTGGGCGCGGAGAAGTTCTGGCGCCTGCTGCACGAGGAGCCCGTGGTCGGCGCCCTCGGCTGCATGACCGGCAACCAGGCGGTGCAGGCGGTCCAGGCCGGCCTGAAGGCCATCTACTGCTCCGGCTGGCAGGTGGCGGGCGATGCCAATACCGCCGGCGAAATGTACCCGGACCAGAGCCTGTACCCCGTCGATTCGGTGCCCCGGCTGGTCGAGCGCATCAACAACGCGCTGCTGCGCACCGACCAGATCCACCACGTCGAGGGCCGCACCGGCACCGACTGGCTGGCGCCGATCATCGCCGACGCCGAGGCCGGCTTCGGCGGCAACCTCAACGCGTTCGAATTGACCAAGGCCGTCATCCGCGCCGGCGCGGGCGCGATTCATTTCGAGGACCAGCTGTCCTCGGCCAAGAAGTGCGGTCACCTCGGCGGCAAGGTGCTGGTGTCCACCGGCGAGGCCATCAACAAGCTGGTGGCCGCGCGCCTGGCCGCCGACGTCCTCGACGTGCCCACGGTGATCATCGCGCGCACCGACGCGGACTCGGCCAATCTGCTGCTCTCCGACAACGACCCCAGGGACACGGGCTTTCTCACCGGCCGGCGCTCCAGCGAGGGCTTCTTCTACGTCCGGCCGGGCATCGACTCGGCGGTGGCGCGCGGCATCGCCTACGCGCCGTATTGCGACCTTCTGTGGTGCGAGACCTCCAAGCCGGATCTCGGCGAGGCGCGCGAATTCGCGGCCGGCATCCACGAGAAATTCCCCGGCAAGCTCCTGGCCTACAACTGCTCCCCCTCCTTCAACTGGCAGGCCAAGCTCGACCAGCCGGGCATGCGCCGCTGGCGCGAGGACCTGGCGGCCATGGGCTATCGCTTCCAGTTCATCACCCTGGCCGGCTGGCACGCGCTGAACCTGTCCATGTTCGAGCTCGCCACCTCCTACCGGGATGCCGGCATGTTCGGCTACTCGCAGCTGCAGCAGCGCGAATTCGCCCAGGAGAGCGCCGGCTACCGGGCCGCCAAGCACCAGGCGTTCGTCGGCACCGGCTACTTCGATGCCGTCCAGACGGCGATCACGGCCGGGGCCCACTCGACCGGCGCCATGACCGGCAGCACCGAGGCCGAGCAGTTCAACACGGCACCGGCCGCGCACCGCGTGGTCGCCTGAGGATGAGCGCCGTGGCCG
>JAJXZV010000383.1 GCA_021779875.1 Pseudomonadota bacterium | reverse complement strand
GTGAACGCCTTCGATTCGACCATCGGCTTCGAGACCACGCGCCTGTCGTTCATCGTCAACCGGCCGAGCCACGAGCCGGGATTCCTGCTCAAGCGCCACGAGATCGGCGGCCGTCAAATCCAGTACACCATCGAGGCCTACGCAACCCAGGCGCCCGAAGGCCGCCGCTACGAGTGAGCGCCGCATGAGCGAAGCGGCACACCCCGCCGCGTCCGACCGGATCGACCTCGAGGCGCTGCTCGAGGGCTCCCAGGTGCTCGCGGTGCTCGACGAGCTGGACCGCGAGCTGGTGGGCCTGAAACCGGTGAAGGCCCGGATTCGCGACATCGCCGCGCTCCTGCTGGTCGAACGCGCGCGCGAGCGGCTCGGCCTCGCCGCGGGGGCGCCTTCGCTGCACATGTCCTTCACCGGCAATCCGGGCACCGGCAAGACCACGGTGGCGCTGCGCATGGCGCAGATCCTGCATCGCCTGGGGTACGTGCGCAAAGGACACCTGATCGCGGTGACCCGCGACGATCTGGTCGGACAGTACATCGGGCACACCGCGCCCAAGACCAAGGAAGTGTTGAAGAAGGCCATGGGCGGCGTGCTGTTCATCGACGAGGCGTATTACCTGTACCGCCCGGAGAACGAGCGCGATTACGGGCAGGAGGCGATCGAAATCCTGCTGCAGGTGATGGAGAACCAGCGCGACGACCTGGTGGTCATCATGGCCGGCTACGCCGACCGCATGGAGACCTTCTTCCGCTCGAATCCCGGTCTGTCCTCGCGCATCGCCCACCACCTCGATTTCCCGGACTACGACGCCGCGGAATTGGTCGAGATCGCCAACCGGATGCTCGCGCAGATGCAGTATAGGCTGAGCCCCTCCGGGCTCGAGGCGCTGCGCGAATACATCCCGCTGCGCATGAAGCAGCCGCATTTCGCCAACGCGCGCTCCATTCGCAACGCGCTCGACCGGGCGCGCCTCAGGCAGGCGAACCGGCTGTTCGCCGCGCGCGGCCGGGAGCTGTCCCGGGACGAGCTGATGACCATCGAGGGCGAGGATCTGCGGGCGAGCCGGGTGTTCGCATGAGCCTCAAGGCGCTCATCTTCGACGTGGACGGAACCCTCGCCGACACCGAGGAGGCGCACCGGATCGCGTTCAACACGGCGTTCGCCGAGGTCGGCCTCGACTGGCATTGGAGCAGGCCCCAATACGCCGGGCTGCTGCTCACGACGGGCGGCAAGGAGCGCATCGCCGCGCACCTGCACGCCCAGCCTCTCTCGGCGGCGGACCGCACCGCGCTCGACGGGCGCATCGACGAGATCCACGCGCGCAAGACCCGGCATTACACGCGCATGATCCGCGGCGGCGTCGTGCCGCTGCGCGAGGGTGTGCAGCGGCTCCTGCAGGAGGCGCGCGCGGCCGGCGTGGCGCTCGCCATCGCCTCCACCACCACCCCGGCGGCCGTCGAGGCGCTGCTCGAGGTCCATCTCGGCCGGAGCGCACTCGGCCAATTCGCGGTGGTCGGCGCCGGCGATTGCGTGGCGCGCAAGAAGCCCGCGCCGGACATCTACCGATGGGTGCTGCGCGAGCTCGGGGCCGCCGCCGGGGACTGCGCGGCGCTGGAGGACTCGGCCATCGGCCTCGCCGCGGCCAAGGGCGCGGGCCTCTTCACCGTCGTGACGCCGAGCTACTGGACGCGCACCGAGGACTTTCGCGGCGCGGACCTCGTGCTGCCCTCGCTCGACGGGACCGCCCCGCCCGCCGGCGGCGCTGGCGGGACGGAGCTCGGACCGGGCATGCTTACCTTGCGGGAGATCGGCCGGCGGCTCGAGGCGCGCCGGCACCACACACGGGGAGAGCGGATCCATGGCGACACGCGAGAAGACCATCACCGAATTCATCATCGAGGACCAGCGCCGCTTCCCCGAGGCGACCGGTGACTTCACGGGTCTGCTGAACCACGTCCGGCTGGCCTGCAAGCGCATCAGCTTCATCGTCGGCGGCGGCGCGCTCGGCGGCGGATACGGCTCGGCGCAGGCGACCAACGTCCAGGGCGAGACGCAGATGAAACTGGACGTCGTCTCGAACGACATCTTCCTGCGCACCGGCGAATATGGCGGACACCTCGCCGGCATGGTCTCCGAGGAACTCCCGGAGCCGTACCAGATCCCCTCGGAATATCCGCTGGGCAAATACCTGCTCCTGTTCGATCCGCTCGACGGCTCGAGCAACATCGACATCAACGCACCCGTCGGCAGCATCTTCTCGGTGCTCCGGGCGCCGCGCGGTGCGCAGCCGGTGACCCGGGAGGACTTCTTCCAGGCGGGCTCCGAGCAATTGTGCGCCGGCTACGCGATCTACGGAGCGACCACGATGCTCGTGCTCACGGTCGGCCGCGGCGTCCACGGCTTCACGCTGAACCGCGGCATCGGCGAGTTCATCCTCACCCACCCGAACATGCGCATCCCCGCCGAGACCAGCGAATTCGCCATCAACGCCTCGAACGAGCGCTTTTGGGAGCCGCCGGTCAAACGCTACGTGGTCGAGTGCCTGGCCGGGCGCGGCGGGGTGCGCGGCAAGGACTTCAACATGCGCTGGATCGCCTCGCTGGTGGCCGAGGTCCACCGCATCCTGGTTCGCGGGGGCCTCTTCATGTACCCGAAGGACACCAAGGATCCCGCCAAGGCCGGCCGCCTGCGCCTGCTCTACGAAGCCAACCCCATGGCGATGATCATGGAGCAGGCCGGCGGCACGGCGTCGACCGGCCGGCAGCGCATCCTCGACCTGGTCCCGACGGATCTGCACCAGCGGGTGCCGCTCATCCTCGGCTGCCGGGAGGAGGTGCAGCGCATCGAGCGATACCACCTGGAGCACGACCAGGGGCTCGATCAGACCTACAGCTCGCCCCTGTTCAAAGAACGATCCCTGTTCATCTCCGGCTAGAGGCATCCATGTCAGCCAAGCACCCCATCATCGCCGTCACCGGCTCCTCCGGCGCGGGCACCACCTCGGTCACGCGCACCTTCAATTGGATCTTCCGGCGCGAGCACATCAAGGCGAGCGTGGTCGAGGGCGACTCCTTCCACCGCTACGACCGCGCCGAGATGAAGCTCAAGATGGCGGAAGCCGCCGCCGCCGGCAACGAGCACTTCAGCCACTTCGGCCCGGAGAACAACCTGTTCGCGGAGCTCGAGGCGCTGTTCCAGGGCTACGGCGAGACCGGCCGCGGCAAGTTCCGCCGTTACCTGCACAACGAGAAGGAGGCCGAGCCGTACCGCCAGGAACCGGGCACCTTCACCGCCTGGGAGGACATTCCGGACGGCACCGACCTGCTGTTCTACGAGGGGCTTCACGGGGCGGTCGTCACGCCGCAGGTCAACGTCGCGCGGCACGCGGACCTGATCATCGGGGTCGTGCCCATCATCAATCTCGAGTGGATCCAGAAGCTGCACCGGGACAAGGAGACCCGCGGCTACTCCACCGAGGCCGTGGTGGACACCATCCTGCGGCGGATGCCCGACTACGTGAACTACATCTGCCCGCAGTTCTCCCAGACGCACATCAATTTCCAGCGGGTCCCCACGGTCGACACCTCCAATCCCTTCACGGCCCGCTACATCCCCACCGCCGACGAGAGCTTCGTGGTGATCCGCTTCGCGAACCCCAAGGGCATCGACTTCCCCTATCTGCTGTCGATGATCCACGACTCGTTCATGTCGCGCCCGAACATCATCGTCGCGCCGGGCGGGAAGATGGAGCTCGCGATGCAGCTGATCCTCACCCCGATGATCCTCAAGCTCATGGACACCCGCCGCCGCGCCCTCGGCATCCAGGCCGGCCGGACCTGAGGGTCCGCGCCCCGGCACCGTCCCGACCCGCCGTTACCGCCGCGGGCCGGGCCTCGTCTACAATCACCGGCCACCATGCCGCAGACCACCGCACACGCCGCCCCATCCGCCCCGGCACGCGCCGCCGCGCACCCGGCCGCGCGCGAGCGCCTGCGCGGCATCGCGTCGATGATCGCCGCGGTGTTCGTGTTCTCCATCATGGACGCGTTGATGAAGCGCCTGTCGACGCACTACGGTCCGCTGCAGATCGCCTGCCTGCGCTGCGTCGCCTCCTTCGTCTGCCTTCTGCCGGTGATCGGCTGGCAGCGCGGCTGGCCGAGCCTGCGCGTGCGCAGTCCGCTGCTGCATCTGGTGCGCGCGCTGCTCGGCGTGGCCATGCTCGCGAGCTTCGTGTACGCGGTGCACCGGCTCAGCATGGCGCAGACCTATTCGCTGTTCCTCGCCGCGCCGCTGCTGATGACGGCGCTCTCGGTCGTCCTGCAGAACGAGCACGTCACCCGGCGCCGCTGGCTCGCTATCGGCGCCGGCCTCGGAGGCGTCCTGATCGTCCTCGAGCCCTGGTCGAGCGGCGCATTCTCCGCGCGGGCCGCGGCCGCCGCGGCGATCGCCACCGTGTGCTACTCCGTGAGCGCGCTCAGCGTGCGCGCCCTCGGGCGCGAGGATTCCCGCCTGTCCCTCGTGTTCTGGTACCTGCTCCTGGTCGGCGCCGGCGCGGGCGCGCTCAGCATCGGCGACTGGCGCGCGATCCTGCCCGGCGACTGGCTGTGGCTGGCGGCGATCGGCGTCTCGGGCACGCTCGGCCAGCTCTGGCTGACCGACGCCTTTCGGCACGCGCCGCCCGCCGTGGTCGGCCCCTTCGAATACACCGCCCTGCTCTGGGCCTTCGCCATCGACTGGACGTTCTGGTCGGCGACGCCCAGCGCGAGTCTGCTGGTCGGCGGCGCGATCGTGATCGGCAGCGGGATACTCGTCATCCTGGACGAGCGCCGCGCGGCCGAGCCGCCGCTGAATCCCGCCTGCCCGCCGCCCTAGAGGAGATGCCATGCACTATCTGCGACGCAGCGACGACCGGGGCCGTGCCGATCATGGGTGGCTGCGGTCCTTCCACACCTTCTCGTTCGCCGAGTATTACGATCCGCGGCACGTGCAATTCGGGGTGCTGCGCGTGATCAACGAGGACCGCGTGCGGGGCGGCGCCGGTTTCGGCACCCACGGTCATCGCGACATGGAGATCGTGAGCTACGTGCTCGACGGCGAGCTCGCCCACAAGGACTCCCTGGGCAACGGCTCCACCATCCGGCCCGGCGACGTGCAGCGCATGAGCGCCGGCACGGGGGTCACCCACAGCGAGTTCAACCCGTCGGCGACCGCGCCCGTGCATTTCCTGCAGATCTGGCTGCTGCCGAGCGAGAACGGCATCCCGCCGGGCTATGAAGAGAAGCGCTTCCCGCCCGAGGAAAAGCGCGGCCGGCTGCGCCTGGTCGTGTCGCCGGACCGCGCCGAGGGCTCGCTCGCCATCCATCAGGACGCCCGCGTCTACGCGGGGCTGATCGACGGCGGCGAAGCCGCCGATCTGCGGGTGGCGCCGGGTCGCCGGCTGTACGTGCACGTGGCGCGCGGCTCGCTCGAGGCGAACGGCGTGGCGCTCGGCGCGGGCGACGGTCTCGGGCTCACCGACGAGCCGCACCTGCGCCTCGAGCACGGCCGCGACGCCGAAGTGCTGGTATTCGACCTGCCCGGCGGCTGAATCAGGCGCCGCGCGCCGACCGCGAGCGGCGGGACCAGTACGCATACAGCGGCAGACCCGCCAGCAGGACGGCCACGCCCTCGAAGGCCTGGCGCGGCGCCGCCACGAAGGTGTTCACCAGCAGCGCCGCGGTCACCAGCAGGAAGACGATCGGGACCCACGGAAACCCCGGCGTCCGATACGGCCGCGGCGCATCGGGGTTGCGCGCGCGAAACACGAACAACGATGCCGTGCTCAGGCCGTAGAAGGCCCAGGCGACGAAGATCACCGAGTCGGTGAGCGCATCGTAGGACCCTGAGATCGCCAGCACGCTCGCCCACGCGGCCTGCGCGAGGATCGCCCGCGCCGGCACGTTCGCCCGCGCCGAAAGCCGGCCCAGGGCGCGGAAGAACAGGCCGTCGCGCGCCATGGCGAACGGAATGCGGGAGTTCGCGAGGACGCTCGCGTGCAGAGAGCCGAACGAGGAGACCATCAGCGCCACCGCGGTGAGCGAAACCGCCACCGGTCCCAGGAACCGCTCCAGCACCTCGGTGGCCACCGACGAATTGAGCGGCACGCTGGCGATCCGCACCGCGCCGAGCGCGTGGAAATAGCCGGCGTTCGCGAACAGGTACAGCGCCGCCACGACCAGCATGCCGCCCACGAACGCACGCGGCAGATTGCGCTGCGGATCGCGGATCTCGCCCGAGAGCGGCGCGACGTTGTTCCAGCCGTCGTACGCCCACAGCGCGCCCAACATGGCCGCGCCGAAGCCCGCGATGCCGCCGCGGGCGCTGCTCGCCACGCCGACGCAGGTCCCCTCGAATCCCGATCCCGGCGGCGCGCCCCCCGGGGGCGCGAACAGGAAGGCGGCCGCGCCGACCGCGAATACCAGCGCGACCTTGACCCCGGTGGCCGCCAGGGCCGTGAGGCCTCCCACCTCGACCGAGAGACAATTGACCAGCGCGACGCTCCAGATGACCGCCAGCGCCACCACCGTCAGGCCGCCCACGTGCACGCTCATGCCGAGCATCGAGCCGTCCACGTGCCAGCGATCGAGCACCCCGCCCAGCGCCACGTTCATGAAGATCGCGAAGCCCACGGCGAGCGCCGCCTGCGAAGCGGCGCGCGCCACCGCGAAGGCCATCCAGCCGTACAGGAAGCCGGTGAGCCGCCCGTAGGCCGTCCGCAGGTAGACGTAGTCGCCGCCCGCCTCCGGCATCATCGCCGCGAGTTCCGAGTAGCAGAATGCGCCGGCGAGCGAGAGCAGGCCGGCGGCCGCCCAGGCGAGCAGCACCAGCGCGGGGCTGCCGACGTTGCAGGTCATGACCCGGGCCTTGAGGAACACGCCGGTGCCGATCATGTTCGCGACGTTGACCGCGATCGCGGACCACAGTCCCACGCTGCGGGTGAGCGCCCCGCCTCCGCGCTGGCCGCCCGCCGGGTCAGTCACGCATGCGCCCGCCGCTGGGATCGTACGGCGGAGCCGCCAGCCGCATGGCCCGGCGCCGCTCGCCGATGATCTCGATCTCGAATCCCGCCGTCGCCGCCGCGACGGCGGCCGGCACGTAGCCGAGGGCCAGCGAGGCGCCCACGCGGTGGCCGAAGGCGCCGGAGGTGACCCAGCCGACGACGCGGCCGTCGTGCCAGATCGGCTCGTCGCCGAGCGCATCGGCATCCGCCGCGTCCACCTGGAAGCTCACCAACCGGTATTCGCCGCCGGCCGACCGTTCGGCCGCGGCCGCGGCGCGGCCGATGAATTCGCCCTTCGCGAGATCGACGAAGCGCCCGAGTCCCGCCTCCTGCGGTCCGTAGATCGGCCGATATTCGCGCGCCCAGGTGCCGAAGCCCTTCTCGATGCGCATCGAATTGAGCGCCCGCCCGCCGAAGGGACGCAGGCCGAATTCGCGGCCCGTCGCGCAGAGCAGGTCGTACAGCGCCCGCTGATACTCCGCGGTGATCCACATCTCGTAACCCAGCTCGCCGGTGAAGGAGACGCGCCCGACCAGCGCCGGAACCATGCCCACCTCCATCCGTCGAAAGGCGAGGAACGGAAAGGCCGCGCTCGACAGATCGTCGCGCACCAGCTTCTGCAGCAGCGCGCGCGCATTCGGTCCCGCGACGGCGAGGCCCACGTATTCCATGGCGCACGCGCGCACCGTCACGCCCGCCGGCGGCGGATGGCGCTCGAACCAGCGAAGATAATACGTCTCGGCCGCGTAGGTGCCGACCAGGAAGACGCGGTCCTCGGCGACGCGGCACAGGGTGAAATCGCCGATCAGCTTGCCGCGCTCGTTCAGCATCGGACTGAGGCTGATCCGGCCGGCCGCCGGCACCCGGTTCGCCATGATGCCCGACAGCCAGTCGGCCGCGCCGGGGCCGCGCACCTCGAACTTGCCGTAGTTGGAGATCTCGAGCAGACCGACGGCGTCGCGCACGGCGAGGCACTCCGCCGCCACGTGCGGATGGGAGTTGGAGCGGCGGAAGCTCACCCGGTCGACCGCCTCGGACGCGCTCGGCGCGAACCAGAGCGGATGCTCGAGGGCGCAATAGTCGCCGAACACGGCGTGTCGGGCCGCGAGCCTCTCGTAGATCGGCGTGGTGCGCAGCGGCCGGGCGGCGGCCAGCTCCTCGTTCGGGAAGCGGATGCTGAAGCGCCTCGAGTAGTTTTCACGCACCTTCGCATGGGTGTACGCGAGCGTGGTCCAGTCGCCGTAACGGGCCACGTCCATGCCCCACACGTCGGCGCCCGGATCACCCTCGACCATCCAGTTCGCGAGCGCGAGGCCCACCCCGCCGCCCTGGCTGAAGCCGGCCATCACTCCGCAGGCGACCCAGAAATTCCGCAGACCGCGCACCGGACCGATGAGCGGGTTGCCGTCGGGCGCGAAGGTGAACGGCCCGTTCACCACCTTGCGGATCCCGGCCTCGCCGAGCGCCGGAAAGTGCTCGAAGCCCACCTCGAGGCTCGGCGCGATGCGCTCCAGATCGTTCGGCAGCAGATCCTGGCCGAAGTCCCACGGGGTCGTGACCGGCGACCAGGGCACTCCGGCCTTCTCGTAGGTGCCCATGAGCATTCCGCCCCGCTCCTGCCGGAGGTAGATCTCCCCCTCGAAATCGATGGCGTGCAGCTGTTCGGGCTTGCCCGCGAGCTGCGGCAGATCGCCGGTGATCAGGTATTGATGCTCCATCGCGAGCACCGGCAGCTCGAGCCCGGCCATGCGGCCCACCTCGCGCGCCCACAGCCCCGCGGCGTTCACCACGTGCTCGGCGCGCACGTTGCCATGATCGGTGATCACGTCCCACGAACCGTCGGCGCGGGCCTCGAGGCCGGTGACCCGGGTGTGGCGCACGATCTCGGCGCCGCCGATCTGGGCGGACTTCGCGTAGGCGTGCGTGACGCCGTAGGGGTCGACGTGCCCCTCGATAGGATCGTACAGCGCCCCCTTGAAATGACGCGGGTCCATCAGCGGAAAGAGCCTCGCCGCCTCCTCGACGGAGATCAGCTCCAGATCCATGCCGAGGTAGCGGCCGCGGGCCTTGGCCATCTTCAGCCAGTCGAGCCGTTCCCGGGTGCCCGCCAGCATGATGCCGCCGGTGATGTGCACGCCGCAGGACTGGCCCGAGATCCGCTCGATCTCCTCGTACAATTTGATCGTGTATTGCTGCAGCTTCGCGACGTTCGGATCGCCGTTGACCGTGTGCATGCCGCCGGCCGCGTGCCAGGTCGACCCGGAGGTGAGCTCCGCGCGCTCGATCAGCAGCACGTCCTTCCAGCCGGCCTTGGTCAGGTGATACAGGACGCTCGCGCCAACGACCCCGCCGCCGATCACCACCACCCGCGCGTGGCTCTTCATTCGTTGGACACCGCGAGATGGATCTTCGCCGAGCCGCTGCCGGATCCGGGCCCGAAACGCTCGATCAGCCACGAGCGGAACAGCGCGATGGCCGTGTCGCTGAGCGCCTCCGGGTGCGTGGTCAGGTAGTATCCGTAGCCGTCGTCGAGCGTGATCTCGAACGGCTGCACGAGCCGTCCGGTGCGCAGGTAATCGCTGAACAGGTAGGTGTCCACCAGGGCGACGCCCTCGCCGCTCAGCGCGTACTGCACGGCCAGCACCGCGGTGTCGAAGACCAATCCGCGCTCGACGTTCACCGGGCCCAGGTGCGCGTGCCGCGCGAACTGGGTCCAGCAGTGATGCCTCGGCAGATCGGCGATCCGCACGTGCACCAACTCATTGGCCGCGACGAACTGGGCGAGATCCATGCCCGCGCAGCGGGCCGCGATGCTCGGGTGGCACAGCAACCCCAGCCGCACCGGCCAGAGCAGGTCGGTGACCAGGTCCGTGACGGTCGGCTTCGAGTACACCACGGCCACGTCGATGTCCCCGGGCGCCGGCCCGACCCCGTACGGACTCACCAGGTCGATCTCCACCTCGGAGGAGGCCCGCCGGAAATCGCGCAGTATGGGCACCGCCAAATGCACGGCGAAGCTCGGCGGCATCTGCACACGCAGGGTGCGCAGCGCCCCCGCCCCTTCCTTGCGGATGTCGTCGATGGCGTATTCCAGGCGATCGAAGGACTTGATGACCGCCGGCAGCAGATGCTGACCGGCCTTGGTCAGCACCAGCGAGTGCGGTCGGCGTTCGAACAGCTGCGCCCCGATCAGCTTCTCGAGCGCGATCACGTGGCGCGACAGCGCGCTCTGCGAGATCAGCAGCGCGTTGGCCGCCGCCGTGAAGCTGCTGTGCTTGGCCACGCCCTCGAACGCGCGCAGCGCATTCAGCGGCAGCCAGCGGCGATCCATGCTCGTCTTCCCCATGTCGTTCCGCTCCTCTTCTATATTATGGCGACCAGGCCCGGGTGTAGCCGATGGCGCGCGCCTGATCCTCTACGATGGTGCGCGAGGCGAGATGCAGGTGGTAGGCGGCCCAGAATCCCGTGGGCGCGAGCACCAGGAGCGCCGCGCGCAACGATGCGGCGTCGGTCGCGTGCGGCCCGGCGAACCAGTCGCTCATGACCCCGACCGCCCAGGGGGCGATGATCAGATTCAGAACGTTCGCCACCAGCAGGCTGATGGCGATGAACATGTTGCGCATGTGGCAGGGCGCGAGATTGTTGAGCAGGCCGAAGCACGGGCCGATGTAGAAATAGATCGCCGGGATGAATCCCCAGAACATCAGCTTCGCGACCACGAGCGAGTGCGTCCAGTAGGCGGCCACCGACGGCAGGGTGGCCGCCGCCACGCCGCCGGCCAGCAGCCAGACGACGCGCCGAGGATCGCGCATGCAGGGACGCGACAGCAGCCACGCGGTCGCCGCCGTCGCCATGGATCCGCCCAGCAGGTGGATCCTGCCGGTGACGGCACCCGCCTGGCCGACGTCGAGGTCATAGGCCCGCTGCAGGAAGGTCGGCGTCCAGTAGATGAGCCCCCAGCCCCAGAGCGCGCACAGACCGCCCCCCATC
Source organism: Pseudomonadota bacterium (assembly GCA_021779875.1). GTDB lineage: Bacteria > Pseudomonadota > Gammaproteobacteria > Steroidobacterales > Steroidobacteraceae > Bog-1198. The sequence continues at coordinate 4,532 of JAJXZV010000383.1, read as the reverse complement.
ACCACGTGGAACGCCGCCCTCTGGCGCCACAGAAAGCGCAGCGAGTCCCACAGCGTGGGCCGCAGATCCTCGACGACGGCGTCGAGCCGCCCGCGCAGCGGCTCGCGCACCGTCAGGTACACCAGGACGCCGATGGCCACCCCGGGGACACCGAGCGCGAGGAACGCCGCGCGCCAGCTGAACGCGTGCGCCACCGCCCCCGCCATGTCGGCCCCGAGCCACGCTCCGATCGGCGCCCCGAGCCCGAGTACGGCCATGGCCATGGGGCGCCGATCGGGCGGGAAATAATCCGAGACGATGGCCGTCGAGGGCGGCGTGCCGCCCGCCTCGCCGACGCCGACGCCGATGCGGCTCGTGAGGAATTGCAGGTAGCTGTGCGACAGGCCGCACATCGCCGTGAAGAAGGACCAGACGATGAGCGAGGCGACCAGGATGTTGCGCCGGTTGGACCGGTCGGCGAGCCACGAGATCGGGATGCCGAAGGCGACGTAGAACAGCGCGAGCGGCACCCCGGTGAGGAAGGCCACTCCCGCATCGTTCAGGTGCAGCTCCAGCCGGATCGGCTCGAGGACGGTCGACACCACGTACCGGTCCGCGATGTTGATGGAGTAGATCAGGCACATGAGGATGAGCACATACCAGCGCACCGTGGCGGACGGCGCCTGGGACTGGGGAACGTCGAGCACGGTCGTGGCCAACTCGGTGCATCCTCGGATCGAGTTTTCACCCAATCTACATGGTTGCCCGACGTTGTGCGAACGCCGCGAGACCGCCGGACGACGCCTCCGAAAAAGAGCATGGGCGGATCTGGAAATGGCATAACGGCGCCACCCGATCCGGCTAAGCTTGGGCACCGTGGGGAGCTTCGATTTCATCATCGTCGGTGCGGGGTCCGCCGGCTGCGTGCTCGCCGATCGGCTCTCGCGGGACGGGCGCCGCCGCGTGTTGGTGCTCGAAGCGGGCGGCGATGACCGGCGGTTCTGGATCAGGACCCCGATCGGCTACGGACGCACCTTCGCGGATTCCCGGGTGAACTGGAAATATCAGACCGAACCGAATCCCGAACTCGACGGCCGTACCATGTACTGGCCGCGTGGGCGCGTGGTCGGCGGCTCGAGCTCGATCAACGCCCTCGTCTACTGCCGCGGCATGCCCGCCGACTTCGACGATTGGCGCGCGCTCGGCAACGCCGGCTGGGGCTGGCAGGACGTGCGCCCGTACTTCGAGAAGATCGAGCGCCGCGTCGACGCGACCGGCCGCGCCTCGACCGACGGGCCCCTCGACGTCAAGGACGTCGCTCCTCATCTGCACCCCGTGCGCAGCCACTGGCTCGCCGCCGCGGCCGAGCTCGGCCTGCCCGTGAGCGAGGACTTCAACGGCGCCCGGCCGGAGGGACTCGGCTGCTATCAGGTGACGGTGCGCCACGGGCTGCGCCGCTCGGCCGCCGACGCCTTCCTGCGGCCGGCCCTGAGGCGCGGCAACGTCGAGCTGCGCACGCGCGCCTGGGTGCGGCGGATCCGAATCGAGGGCGGCCGGGCCTGCGGGGTGGAGTACGAGCGCGGCGGCCGGACCGAATTCGCGCGCGCCGACGGCGAGGTGCTGCTGTGCGCCGGCGCGGTGAACTCGCCGCAGCTGCTGCAGCTGTCTGGCATCGGACCGGGGCGGCATCTGGCCGAGCTCGGCCTGGAGACCCGGGTCGACAATCCCGCGGTGGGGGCGCACCTGCAGGACCACCTGGCGGTCGTGTACTCGTTCAAGGCCACCCGCCCGACCTTGAACGACGAGCTCAACACGCGGCTCGGGCGGCTGCGCGCCGGCGTCCGTTACCTGCTGACGCGCACCGGACCCCTCGCGCTCAGCGTGAATCAGTTCGGCGGCTTCCTGCGCGCGCGGCCCGGCGCCACCCGCGCCGACGTGCAGCTCTACTTCAATCCGGTGACCTACGGCTCGGGCGATGCCAGCCGCACGCGCATCGAATTGGACCCCTTCCCGGGCTTCTATCTGTGCTTCCAGCCCGCCCGGCCGACCAGCGAGGGCCGCGTCGATGCGCGCAGCGCCGACTTTCGCGCCGCGCCGCGCATCGCGCCGAATTACCTGTCCACCGAGCGCGACCGCGAGGACGTGGTCCACGGCGGCCGGCTGCTGCAGGCCATCGCCGGCACGCGCGCATTTCGCGAGCTGATCCGCGAGCCGCTCGCGCCCGAACTCACCGCGATGGACGATGCCGACCTGCTCGCGGATTTTCGCGCGCGAGCGGCCACGGTCTACCATCCGGTCGGCACCTGCCGCATGGGCCCGGACCCGCGCGACTCGGTGGTCGATGGCCAACTGCGGGTGCGCGGCGTGGAGCGGCTGCGCGTGGTCGACGCCTCGGTGTTCCCGACGGTGACGTCGGCCAACACCAACGCCCCGACCCTGATGGTGGCGCGCAAGGCCGCCGATCATCTCTCGAGCGGCTGAATCGCAGGAGCTGAGGAGCGCGATGAAACTGGACAGCGTCAGGGTGTTCGTGGTCGGCAATCCGCCGCCCGGCTTCGGCGGCCGATACTTCGTGTTCTTGAAGCTGCGAACCGCATGCGGCGTCGAGGGAGTCGGCGAGGTCTACGCCGGCACCTTCGGGCCGCACGTGGTCGCGGCCATGATCGAGGATCTGTTCCTGCGGCGCTTCGCGGGCCGCGATCCCTTCGCGATCGAATCGATCTGGCGGGAAAGCTACGGTTCGGGATTCACCGCGCGCCCGGATCCCACGTTGGTCGGCGTGATGAGCGGCCTGGAGATGGCCTGCTGGGACATCGTCGGCAAGTCCCTCGACCAGCCGGTCTACAACCTGCTCGGCGGCAAAGTGCACGAGCGGCTGCGCAGCTACACCTACCTGTATCCGGCCGACGGCGAGGGCGACGGTTTCTATCACGATGCCGAGCGTTCGGCCGAGCGCGCCGCGCAGTACGTGCGCGAGGGATTCACGGCCCTGAAGTTCGATCCGACCGGCGGCTTCTCCGCCTACGATCCGCGCCAGCCCACCCAGGAGGCGCTCGAGCGCACCACCCGCCTGGTGCGTCTGGTGCGCGAGGCGGTCGGGCGGCGCGCCGATCTGCTGCTCGGCACCCACGGGCAGTTCACCACCTCGGGCGCCGTGCGCCTGGCCCGTCAGCTCGAGGCCTTCGATCCGCTGTGGTTCGAGGAGCCGGTCCCGCCCGACATGCCGGAGCAGATGGCGCTGGTCGCACGCGCCACGTGCATCCCGATCGCGACCGGCGAGCGGCTCACGACCAAGTACGAGTTCGCGCGCGTGCTCGCCTGCGCGGCGGCGAACATCCTGCAGCTCAATCTGGGCCGGGTCGGCGGCCTGCTCGAGGGCAAGAAAGTGGCGGCTCTCGCCGAGGCCCACTACGCGCAGATCGCGCCGCACCTGTACTGCGGGCCCGTGGTCGGCGCGGCCAACATCCAGCTGGCGACCTGTTCGCCCAACTTCCTGATCCTCGAGAGCATTCGGCGCTGGGAGGGCTTCCATGCCGAGATCCTCGTGAACCCGATCCGCTGGGAGGCCGGCTACGTCATCCCGCCGACCGGCCCCGGACTCGGCGTCGAACTGAACGAGGCGGTCGCGCTCGCGAACCCCTACACCGGCGACGGCGCCCTGCATCTCGAGATGATCGATCGGCCGCTCGGCTGAGGCCCGCAATGAGCACCGGAGTTCCCATGCGCTACGGTTTCGTCGGATTGGGTCACCTCGGCGGGCACCTGGCACGCCACCTCGCGGGCGCCGGCTTCGATCTCCTGGTGCACGACCTCGACCGCACGGCGGCCGATCCGGTGCTCGCGGCCGGCGCGCGCTGGAGCCCCTCGGTGCCGGCGCTCGCCGGCGCGGTCGACTGCCTGATCACCTGCCTGCCCTCGCCCGCCGCCACGCGCAGCGTGCTCGGACAGGCGCTGCCCGCCCTGCGGTCCGGCGCCACCTGGATCGAGATGAGCACCAACGACTTCACCGAGATCGAGGCGCTCGCGGCGGACGCTCGGCGGACCCGCATCGACACCCTCGCATGCCCGGTCACGGGCGGCGTGCACCGCGCCGCGGCGGGCGACATCACGGTGCTGGTCGGCGGGGAGCCGCAGGTGTTCCGGCGCCACGAGCCGGCCCTGTCGGCCATGGGCGGCCGCATCATCCACCTCGGCGGGATCGAACAGGTGGCGGTCACCAAGGTCGTCACCAACATGCTCGCCTTCATCCATCTGATCGCCGCCGGCGAGGCGCTGATGCTCTGCGCCAAGGGCGGCGTCGATCTGCGCGCGGCCTTCGAGGCCATCGCCGCGAGCTCGGGCAACAGCTTCGTGCACGAGACCGAGAGCCAGGTCATCTTGAGCGGCAGCTACGACATCGGCTTCACGATGGATCTGGCCTGCAAGGACGCCGGCTTCGCGCTCGAGTTCGGACGCCGCTTCGGCGTGCCGCTGCGGCTCGCGGGGATGATGGAGCAGATCTTCATCGAGGGGCGTGCACGCTATGGGGGCGCGGCCTGGTCGTCCATGATCGT
>JAJXZV010000404.1 GCA_021779875.1 Pseudomonadota bacterium | reverse complement strand
GCGCGCAGCCCGGGCGCCGGCGCCTCCTCGACGATCTTCTGGTGGCGGCGCTGCACCGAGCAGTCGCGGTCGAACAGGGTCACGACGCCGCCGTGCGAATCGGCGAACAGCTGCACCTCCACGTGGCGCGCGCGGCTGAAGTAGCGCTCGAGCAGCAGCCGGTCGTCGGCGAATGCGGCGCGTGCGAGCCGCCGCGCCGACTCGAGCGCCGGCGCGAGTTCGGCCAGGGAATGCACCACCTGCATGCCCTTGCCGCCGCCGCCCGCGCTCGCCTTGATGATGAGCGGCAGGCCGATGAGCTCGGCCTCGGCGCGCAGGCGCTCGACGCTCTGATCCTCGCCTTGGTAGCCCGGCGCGACCGGCACGCCGGCGCGCAGCATCAGGTCCTTCGAATCGCTCTTCGAGCCCATCGCGCGAATCGCGGCGGCCGGCGGTCCCACGAAGCGGATGCCGGCCTGCGCGCAGAGCTCGGCGAAACCCGGATTCTCCGACAGAAACCCGTACCCCGGATGGATCGCGTCGGCGCCGACCCGGCGCGCCAGCTCGACGATGCGCCCGGCGTCGAGGTAGCTCTGCGCGGCGGGCGAGGCGCCCAGCCGGTAGGCCTCGTCCGCGAGGCGCACGTGGCGCGCGTCTCGATCGGCGTCCGAATACACCGCGATCCCGGTCAGCCCGAGCCGCCGCGCCGTGCCGAGGATGCGGCAGGCGATCTCCCCTCGATTGGCGATCAGGAGTCTGCGCAGCACGGCCGGCCTCAGAACCGGAACACGCCGAAGCGTGTCGCCGCGGCCGGCTGCGAACGGGTCAGCGCCAGCGCGAGGCCGAGCACCCGCCGGGTGTCGAGCGGATCGATCACCCCGTCGTCCCACAGGCGCGCGCTCGCGTAGTACGGGTGGCCCTGCCGCTCGAACTGCGCCTCGATCGGCGCCTTGAGCGCCTGCTCCTGGGTCGCCGTCATCGCCTGCCCGGAGCGCGCCAGGGCATCGCGGCGGATGGTGGCGAGCACGTTCGCCGCCTGCTCGCCGCCCATCACCGAGGTGCGCGCATTCGGCCACTGGAACAGCAGACGCGGACCATAGGCGCGGCCGCACATGGCGTAATTGCCCGCGCCGAAACTGCCGCCCACCACCACGGTGAATTTCGGCACCGCGGCGCAGGCGACCGCGGTGACCAGCTTCGCGCCATCCTTGGCGATGCCGCCCGCCTCGGCCGCGCGGCCCACCATGAATCCGGCGATGTTCTGCAGGAACACGAGCGGCAGGCCCTCGCGGCAGCACAGTTCGATGAACTGAGCGCCCTTCTGCGCACTCTCCGAGAACAGGATGCCGTTGTTGGCGAGGATGCCGACGGGGGTGCCGTGGATGTCGGCGAACCCGCAGACGAGCGTGGGCCCGTACAGCGCCTTGAACTCGTCGAACCAGGAGCCGTCCACCAGCCGCGCGATCAATTCGCGCGCCTCCATCGGCCGGCGGAAGTTCGGCGGCACGATCCCGTACAGCTCCGCCGGATCGCAGGCCGGCTCGGCGTGCGCCGGCACCGTCAGCCCGCCCGCCGGCGGGCGCAGCCGGGCGACCACCCGGCGCGCGTACGCGAGCGCCTGCGCGTCGCTCTCGGCGCAGTAATCGGTGACGCCCGAGCGCCGGCAGTGCACGTCGGCGCCGCCGAGTTCCTCGGCGTCGACCTCCTCCCCGGTCGCGGCCCGCACCAGCGGCGGCCCGCCGAGGAAGACCCGGCCCTGGCCGCGCACGATGACCGCGTGGTCGGACATGGCCGGCACGTAGGCGCCGCCCGCGGTGCACGAGCCGTGCACCACGGCGATCTGCGCGACGCCGCGCGCGGACATCTGCGCCTGGTGATAGAAGATCCGCCCGAAGTGGTCGCGATCCGGGAAGACCTCGTCCTGCTTCGGCAGGAACGCCCCGCCGCTCTCGACGAGGTAGATGCACGGCAGGTCGTTCTCGGCCGCGATCTCCTGGGCGCGCAGGTGCTTCTTCACGGTCAACGGATAGTAGGTTCCGCCCTTCACCGTCGGGTCGTTCGCGACCACCATGCACGCGCGGCCGGACACCCGGCCGATCCCGGTGATCAGGCCCGCGCCGGGCAAATCGTCCTCGTACACGCCGAGCGCGGCGAGGGCCGACAGCTCCAGGAACGGGGCGCCCGGATCGAGCAGCGCGTCGATGCGCTCGCGCGCCAGCAGCTTGCCGGCCGCGGTGTGTTTGGCGCGCGCCGCCTCGCTGCCGCCCACCGCATTGCGCTGCAAAACGCCGCGCAGGTCCGCCACCAGCGTGCGCATGGCGGCCGCATTCGCGGCGAACTCGGCCGAGCGGCCGTCGACCCCGGAAACGATCCTCGCCATGGCTTCCTCGGCGTGGCAGAATTGTCGGACAATCGGATTATCCAACATCAGGGTTCGAATGCCAATGGCCGCAGCCGCCTATCGCGAATTCAACTTCGGCCTCGGCGAGACCGTCGACGCGGTGCGCGAGCAGGTGCGCCGCTTCGCCCAGGAGCGGATCGCGCCGCGCGCGGCCGAGATCGACCGCGGCAACGACTTCCCGCGGGACCTGTGGCCGCAGATGGGAGCTCTCGGCCTGCTCGGCCTGACCGTGCCCGACCAGGACGGCGGCAGCGGGCTCGGCTACCTCGCCCACACGGTGGCGATGGAGGAGATCTCGCGCGCCTCGGCCGCGGTCGGCCTGAGCTACGGCGCGCACTCGAACCTGTGCGTCAACCAGATCGCGCTCAACGGCACGGCCGCGCAGAAGGCGGCCTACCTGCCGCGGCTGATCGCCGGCGAGCACGTGGGCGCGCTCGCGATGTCCGAGCCCTCGGCCGGCTCCGACGTGGTGTCCATGCAGCTGCGCGCGGTGCGCCGGGGCGCAAGCTACGTGCTCGACGGGCGCAAGATGTGGATCACCAACGGGCCCGACGCCGACGTGCTGGTGGTCTATGCGAAGACGCGCCCCGAGGCCGGCGCTCACGGCATCAGCGCATTCATCGTGGAACGGGGCCTGCCCGGCTTTCACCCCGCGCAGAAGCTCGACAAGCTCGGCATGCGCGGTTCGAACACCAGTGAACTGGTGTTCGACGGCTGCGAGGTGCCGGCGGCCAATCTGCTCGGCGAGGAGAACCAGGGCGTGCGCGTGCTGATGCGCGGCCTGGATTTCGAGCGCGTCGTGCTCTCGGGCGGACCCCTCGGCATCATGGCCGCGGCGCTCGACGTGGTGGTTCCGTACGTGCGCGAGCGGCGCCAGTTCGGCCAGCCCATCGGCGCCTTCGAGCTCGTGCAGGGGAAGCTCGCCGACCTGTACGCCTCGTTCAACGCCTGCCGCAGCTACGCCTACACGGTGGCCGCCGCCTGCGACCGCGGGGACGCCACGCGCAAGGACGCGGCCGCCTGCATCCTGTACTGCGCCGAAGCCGCGACCCGCGCGGCGCTCGACGCCATCCAGCTGCTCGGCGGCAACGGCTACATCAACGACTACCCGACGGGGCGCCTGCTGCGCGACGCCAAGCTCTACGAGATCGGCGCCGGGACCTCCGAGATCCGGCGCATGCTGATCGGCCGCGAGTTGTTCGGCGAGGCGCCATGAGCGACCTGTTCCAGCCGCTCGACGACCATCCGGCCTATCGCCAGATCGCGCATCAGATCGAACGCAAGATCCTGGAGCGCGCGCTGCGCCGGGGCGACCCGCTGCCCTCCGAGGCCGATCTCGCGCGCCAGTTCGGCGTCAATCGATCCACGGTGCGCGAGGCCATCCGCGAACTCGAGACGCGCGGGCTGCTCGGCCGGGCGCGCGGCGCCAAGAGGCTGCGCGTCACCCGGCCCGACGCCCAACGGATCAGCGCCGACGTCGGCCGCGCGCTGTCCCTGCACGAGGTCACCTTCCTCGAGCTCTG
>JAJXZV010000341.1 GCA_021779875.1 Pseudomonadota bacterium | reverse complement strand
GTTCACGGTCATGGATCGGCTCGGCGCGTGGGTGCTGCGTGTCTTCGAGTGGGCGCGCGATCGCTGGGATCAGCGGCGCGAGCTCGCCTCCGGGCAGCAGCGCAAACAGGCGCGCCAAGAGGTGGTGCGCGAGGGTCAGAAGAAGGTGGCGAGCCGGCCGCCGCCGCGCATCGACGCCGTGGCGCCCGCGCCCGAGCGCAGCGAGCGGCTCGAGCGCGAACGGCAGGTGCCGCTGTTCGATGCCCCCAAATCGAGCGAGCTGCCGCCGCTGTCGCTGCTCGACGAGCCGGGTCCGCGCGAGCAGTCCTACTCGGACGAGGCGCTCGAGGCCATGTCGCGCCTGGTCGAGCTGAAGCTGCGCGATTTCGGCGTGGAGGCCGAGGTGGTCGCGGTGCAGCCGGGCCCGGTGATCACGCGCTTCGAGCTGCGCCCGGCGCCCGGCGTCAAGGTGAGCCAGATCAGCAATCTCGCGAAGGATCTGGCGCGCGCGCTGTCGGCGATCAGCGTTCGCGTGGTCGAGGTCATCCCCGGCAAGTCGGTGGTGGGCCTGGAGATCCCGAACGAGAAGCGCGAGATCGTGACCCTGGGCGAGATCATCAAGTCGAAGTCCTATGACGAGGTCACCTCGCCGCTGGCGCTGGCCCTCGGCAAGGACATCGGCGGCGTACCCATGGTGGCCGACCTGGCGCGCATGCCGCACCTTCTGATCGCCGGCACCACGGGTTCGGGCAAGTCGGTGGGCATCAACGCCATGGTGCTCAGCCTGGTCTACAAAGCGACGCCCGAGCACGTGCGCATGATCATGATCGATCCGAAGATGCTGGAACTCTCGGTGTACGAGGGCATACCGCACCTGCTCGCACCGGTGGTCACGGACATGAAGCAGGCGGCGAACGCGCTGCGCTGGTGCGTCGCCGAGATGGAGCGGCGCTACCAGCTCATGTCGGCGCTCGGTGTGCGCAACATCGGCGGCTTCAACCGCAAGGTGAGGGACGCCGCCGAGGCGGGCAAGCCCATCAAGGACCCGATCCGGATGCAGAAGGTCGCCCAGGGCGTGCCGGGCGTGGCCGCCGAGGACGTCCCCGATCTCGATTCGCTGCCCTTCATCGTCGTGATCATCGACGAACTCGCCGATCTGATGATGATCGTGGGCAAGAAGGTCGAGGAGCTGATCGCGCGCCTCGCGCAGAAGGCGCGCGCCGCCGGGATTCACCTGATCCTCGCCACCCAGCGGCCGTCGGTGGACGTGATCACCGGCCTGATCAAGGCGAACATCCCGACCCGAATCGCCTTCCAGGTGTCGGCGAAGGTCGACTCCCGCACCATCCTCGACCAAAGCGGCGCCGAGTCGCTGCTCGGCCATGGCGACATGCTGTACCTGCCGCCGGGCTCGTCCATCCCGACGCGCGTGCACGGCGCGTTCGTGTCCGACCAGGAAGTGCACCGGGTGGTGGCCGGCCTGAAGGCCGCTTCGCCGCCGGTGTACATCGAGGAGATACTCGAGGGGCCGCGCGGGGCGATCCCCGGATTCCCGGAGGACGAGGAGGGCGCGGCCGAGGGCGGCGACGCCGAGTCCGATCCGCTGTACGACGAGGCGGTGCGCATCGTCACCGAGACCCGCAAGGCATCGATCTCCGGCGTGCAGCGCCGCCTCAAGATCGGCTACAACCGGGCCGCGCGCCTGGTCGAAGCGATGGAGGCGGCGGGTCTCGTCGGGCCGCTGCAGTCGAACGGGGCGCGCGAGATCTTCGGCGCGCCGCCCCCCGAGGAGTGATCCGCCGATGAGCCCGACCACACCGGCCGGCCGGCGCGCGATCGCGGCGGCGTGGCTGCTTGCCCTGTCGGCTCTGTTCCAGGCCGCGCCCGGCCGTGCCACCCCGGCCAGCGATCTCGAGCAGCGCCTGGCCGGCCTGACCACCTGGTCGGCCGACTTTCGCCAGACCATCGATGACGGCAACGGCAAGGTGCTGAGGAGCGCGGCCGGCCGTTTCTATCTGCAGAAGCCCGGGCGGTTTCGCTGGGATTACACCGAGCCATCGGAGCAGCTGATACTCGGCGACGGCAAGCGCATCTGGTTCTACGACAAGGATCTCGCCCAGGCCAACGTCCGCGACCTCGATTCGAGCCTGGCCAGCACGCCCGCGCTGCTGCTCTCCGGGAGCGGCTCGGTCAGCGGTCAGTTCGTGGTGACCGCCCTGCCGGCGGGCGAGGGCTTGCAGTGGTTTCAGCTCATCCCGAGGCACTCGGACACGGACTTCCAGGCGGTGCGCATCGCCTTCGATCACGGCGAGCTGCGCAGGATGCTGCTCGCGGACAAGCTCAACCAGGTCACGACCCTCGTGTTCAGCAACGCCCGGCGCAACGAGAAGTTCCCGGCGGATTGGTTCTCGTTCACGCCGCCGCCGGGCGTGGACGTGATCGGCCTGGAAGCCAAGTGAGCGGCGCCTACCGCCCGCTCGCGGACCGGCTGCGGCCGCGAAATCTGGATGAATACGTCGGGCAGCGGCACCTGCTCGGGCCGGGGGCCCCGCTGCGCCGCGCTCTCGAGTCCGGCCGGCCGCACTCGATGATCCTCTGGGGACCGCCCGGCACCGGCAAGACGACGCTCGCCCGACTGATCGCGAGCGGCGCCCAGGCCGAGTTCGTGACCCTCTCGGCGGTGCTCGCCGGGATCAAGGACATCCGCGCGGTGGTCGAACAGGCGCGGGCGCTGCGCGGCACGCGCGACACGGTGCTGTTCCTCGACGAGGTGCACCGCTTCAACAAGTCCCAGCAGGACACGTTCCTGCCATACGTCGAGGACGGCACCCTGATCTTCATCGGCGCCACCACGGAGAATCCCTCCTTCGAGGTGAACAACGCGCTGCTGTCGCGCGCACGGGTCTACGTGCTCAAGTCCCTGACGGCGCAGGACCTGGACCAACTGCTCGAGCGGGCGCTCGCGGATGCCGAGCGCGGCCTCGGCGAGCTGCGCCTCACGGTCGATCCCGAGGCGCGCGAGCTGCTGCTGGCGGCCGCGGACGGCGATGCGCGCCGGCTGCTCAATCTGCTCGAGACCGCCGCCGACCTGAGCACGGCCGGGCCGGGGGGCCGGCGGCTCGATCTGGAGACCGCGAGGTCCGTGATCGGCAGCAACTACCTGCGCTTCGACAAGGGCGGCGAGGCCTTCTACGACCAGATATCGGCGCTGCACAAGGCGGTGCGCGGCTCGGCGCCGGACGCCGCCCTGTACTGGCTGGCGCGCATGCTGGACGGCGGCTGCGAGCCGCTGTACATCGCCCGGCGCGTGCTGCGCATGGCCAGTGAAGACATTGGCCTGGCCGATCCACGGGCGCTCACGCTGGCGCTCGAAGCCCTGCAAACCTATGAGCGTCTGGGCTCCCCGGAAGGCGAACTGGCGATCGCGCAGGCGGTCACGTATCTGGCCTGCGCGCCCAAGAGCAATGCGCTGTATACGGCGTTCGATGCCGCCATGGCCGACGCGCGCCAGTTCGGCTCCCTGGCGCCGCCGCTGCGCATCCGCAATGCCCCGACCAGGCTCATGAAACAGCTCGGCTACGGCAAGGGCTACCGCTACGCGCACGACGAGGCCGGGGCCTACGCCCCCGGCGAGCGCTATTTCCCGGACGAAATGCCCGACCGGCACTACTACCAGCCCAGCGACCGGGGCCTCGAACGGCGTTTGGCCGAGCACCTGGCGCAACTGCGCGCCCGCGACCGCGAGGCCGGCGAGCAGTGAACGGCGCCGTGCTCGCGGCAGTGGCCCTGGGCGGCGCACTCGGCTCGGTGGCACGCTATCTGGCGGTCAACGGCCTGGCCGCCTGGCTGGGCCGGGCCTTTCCCTACGGCACGCTGGCCGTCAACGTGACCGGCTCCTTCCTGATGGGCCTTGCGTTGTCACTGCTG